>NZ_JBHYJX010000033.1:0-94105 GCF_042740985.1 Streptomyces sp. NPDC058985
GGCCCGGGGCGAGAGCCCCGGGCCGCCGCCCTCTTCCGCTCACGCGCCCGGCCTCACCGGCCCCCGGACGGCGCCGGCAGCCGCGCGCCGGGCTTGTGCAGCGGGATCTTCTCGCCGTCCGCACCCACGACCTTCCGGTCACCGAGCGGTTCGTCGAGCCGCACCGTGCGCTCGTACTCCTTGGCGATCAGGATGCACACCTTGTCCGGATGCGGGGTCTCGGTCACCTTCACGGTCACCTCCCCGTCCTCCTCCTCGGCCTTCGCCTCGTAGTCCGCGCACACCCCGCCCGTGAAGTGCACGGTCAGCTCGCCGCCCTCGGCCGTGTAACCGTTCACCCGCACGTCCCGCGGCTCGCCCGGCTTCGAGGCCGGCTTGTCGGACGGGGACGGCGAGGCCGGGGCCGCGGTCGTCAGGTACTCCGGCTCGACCGCCGGATACGTGACCGTGGAGCTGTCCTCCGCGCCCGGCGCGCGCACCTCGAACAGCCAGGAGGGCACCAGCGTCTGCCGCCCCCGCACCGGATGCGCGGCCAGACCGAACACCGCGTCCTCGACCGTGACCGTCTGCTTCTGCTGTGCGGGCTTCTCCGGTGAGCCGGTCGGCGGCGCGCACGGAGTGCCGGCGCCGTCCTCGTGCGGCACCGGGCTCGCGCAGCCCCCGATGCCCCCGGCGCCGGGCCCGGAACCGCCGCCCGGCGAGTTCAGCAGCGCCAGGGCCTCCTTCGCGCCCAGGACGGGGTACGTGTCCCCCTTGACCGGGGCCTTGACCTGCCCGCTGCCGCCGACCACGTCGCCCTGGGCACCGACGACCACACCGGTCGTCCAGCCCTGCGTGGGCAGCCCGCCGACCTCGGGCTCGGCGTTCACGGCCCGCCGGGCGCCCATGACCTGGCCCGCGTCCAGCTTGGCGGCGTCCTGGCCCAGCGCCTTCAGCACCGGCGCCGCGGCCTTCTTCGCGGCCGCCTCGCTCACCGGGCTCCCGTCGGCGGACGGGGCCCGGCACACGGCGCCCTTCTTGCAGTCGTCCGTGCCGGGTGTGTAGCGGTGGAACGTCCAGGTGCCCGGCGCCTGCGTGGTCACCGTCAGCAGGGGCCCCGAGCCGTCCTTGGCGTTGCCGACCTTCCAGGCCCCGCCCTGGACGCGCGGTGCGCCCGTCACCTTGAGCGCCTCGGCCAGCCGGGCCACCTCCGCCTCGGTGACCTCGCCCTTCGTCCGGTACACGGGCGCCGAGCCGGGTCCCTCGGGGAGGGAGCCCTCGGCGCGGTAGGTGACGCCGTACGGGTTCGGCTCACCGGGCGCGATGCCGTTCGTCCCGTCCGTACCGCCGTCGGGGGACGTCCCGTGGTCGTCCAGGGCCAGCGGCGGGGGAGTGTCGTCGCCCGACGCCCCGGACGCCGTACCGCCGTCCGGGTCGCCGTCGGAGGCGGACGTGGCCAGGTAGGCACCGCCCGTGCCGACCAGCAGCACGGCGGCGGCGACCGACGCGACGACGACCGCGGAGGGACGCCGTCGCGCGGGACGCCCGGTGCCGGCCTCGTCGGCCGCGGTGGCGTCGTTGTCGGGTCGCTCGCTGTTCACCGCATCGCTCCTTCAGCTGTTACTGGGGACAGCGATGGGACGCGGTGGGCGGACATCCGGTTCCCGGCGACGGCGAGCGCCGCCCGAACGGCTCAGTCGCCGTAGTCCGACATCGCCTCCAGCAACCGGGCCGACGTCTGCGGCACCCGCACACCGTGGAGCAGCGAGACGGGCACCGGCCGGGTGGCGACGTGAGCCGGGGCCGACCAGCGCGGGGTCATCCGGGCGCAGTCACCGCGCAGTGACGCCAGGTCGCCGTCCAGGTCGGCCGGGGCGGGGTCGGCGGTCCTCAGGTTCGTCATAACAGAACCGTAGGCACGTCCCGGACCGCGAAGAAAGTTGTACTACCGGGTAGTTTTGCCTGCTTCGATCGGGAGGCGGTCCCGGGTAGCGTGAACTGTCAACCCGCCTCCCCTCAGGAGAGAGTCCACGCCGTGCGCATCGCAGTCACCGGCTCCATCGCCACCGACCACCTCATGACCTTTCCCGGCCGATTCTCCGACCAGCTCGTCGCGGACCAGCTGCACACGGTCTCGCTCTCCTTCCTCGTCGACCAGCTGGACGTACGCCGGGGCGGCGTCGCCGCGAACATCGCCTTCGGCATGGGCCAGCTCGGCATCCGGCCGATCCTGGTCGGCGCGGCCGGCTCGGACTTCGCCGAGTACCGCGCCTGGCTGGACCGGCACGGCGTCGACACCGGCTCGGTGCGCATCTCGGAGACCCTGCACACCGCCCGCTTCGTCTGCACCACCGACGCCGACCACAACCAGATCGGCTCCTTCTACACGGGCGCGATGAGCGAGGCCCGCCTCATCGAGCTGAAGACCGTCGCCGACCGCGTGGGCGGCCTCGACCTGGTCTCCATCGGCGCCGACGACCCGGAGGCGATGCTCCGGCACACCGAGGAGTGCCGCGCGCGGTCCATCCCCTTCGCCGCGGACTTCTCCCAGCAGATCGCCCGGATGAACGGCGACGAGATCCGGATACTGCTGGACGGGGCGACCTACCTCTTCTCCAACGAGTACGAGAAGGGGCTCATCGAGACCAAGACCGGCTGGACGGACGAGGAGATCCTCGGCCGCGTCGGGCACCGCGTCACCACCCTCGGCGCGCGGGGCGTGCGGATCGAGCGGGCCGGCGAGGAGACCATCGAGGTCGGCGTGCCCGACGAGGAGCGCAAGGCCGACCCGACGGGGGTCGGCGACGCCTTCCGGGCCGGGTTCATGTCGGGACTGGCGTGGGGCGTTTCGCTGGAGCGGGCGGCGCAGGTGGGCTGCATGCTGGCGACCCTCGTCATCGAGACGGTCGGTACGCAGGAGTACCAGCTGCGGCGGGGGCACTTCATGGAGCGGTTCACCAAGGCGTACGGGGACGAGGCGGCGGAGGAGGTTCGGGGGCGGCTGGGCTGATCGGCCGGGTGCGGTCTACTTGATCCGGCGGACCAAGTAGGCCGTTCCCCTCTCCTCCCGCTCCTCACCCACGTACTCCTGGCCACGCATCTCGCACCACGCCGGGATGTCCAGGCGCGCCGCCTCGTCGTCGGACAGCACTCGCACCGTTCCGCCGACGGGGACGTCGCCGATGACCTTGGCCAGTTCGATGACAGGGATCGGGCAGCGTCGGCCGATGGCGTCCACGACGAGGTCCGCCCCGGTCCGAGGGGCGGACTCCGCGGCCGCCGGCGCGCCCAGCCTCTCCCGCACCGCGGCCACCGTGCCCGGCAGCACCTCCAGGAACCGCTCCACGTCCTCGGCGGGGGTGCCCGGCGGCAGCGACACCCGGACGTTGCCCTCGGTGAGCACGCCCATCGCCTTCAGGACGTGGCTCGGTGTCAGCGTGCTGCTGGTGCAGGAGGAGCCGGACGAGACGGAGAAGCCGGCCCGGTCCAGCTCGTGCAGCAGAGTCTCCCCGTCGACATAGAGACACGAGAAGGTGACGATCCCGGGCAGCCGCCGCACCGCGTCGCCGACCACCTCGACGTCCGGCACCAGCCCGGGCACCCGCGCCCGGATCCGCTCCGTCAGCTCCCGCAGCCGGTCCGCCTCCTGCGCGGCCTCGGCCCGCACCGCCCGCAGCGACGCCGCCGCGGCCACGATCGCCGGCAGGTTCTCGAAGCCGGGCGCCCGCCCCGACTCCCGCTCGTCCGCCGCCCCTTGCGGCGCGAACCGCACCCCCTTGCGCACGACCAGCAGCCCGACCCCCGACGGCCCGCCCCACTTGTGCGCGCTCGCCGTGAGCAGCGACCAGTCGCCCGGCACCTTGCCCCAGCCCAGCGACTGGGCCGCGTCCACCAGCAGCGGCACGCCCGCCGCCCGGCAGACCTCCGCCACCTCCGCCACGGGCTGCTCGGTGCCCACCTCGTGGTTGGCCGACTGGAGGCAGGCCAGCGCGGTGTCGTCACCGAGGGCCGCGGCGAAGGCCCCCGCGTCCACCGCGCCGACGCGGTCCACGGGGACCTGGGTGACGGTCCCGCCGTCGCGCTCCAGCTCCTCCGCCGCATGGAGTACGGAGGAGTGTTCGACGGCGGACACGATCAGGTGGCGTCCGACGCGCCGCCGCCCGGCGAGCGCCCCCGCCACCCCTGAATGCACCGCCCGCGTCCCCGAAGGAGTGAAGACCAGTTCGTCGGCCCGGCACCCCACTGCCTCCGCGGCGGCCTCGCGGGCGGCGTCGAGCAGCAGCCGCGCCCGGCGCCCCTCCCGGTAGAGCCGCGCGGGATCGGCCCACCCCTCGTCAAGAGAGGCCAGCAGCGCCTGCCGGGCAACGGGATGGAGGGGAGCAGCGGAAGCAGCGTCAAAGTAAGCCACACGCACACGCTATGACGTGCGGCAGGGCGTCGCCGCCAAGGGGCGCGGGGAACTGCGCGACAAGCCACAACGCACCGCAAGCCGCCGAACGACCCCCGCCCCCCCACCCCCGTAGGCACCCCATCCCACCCTTAAAGAGTGACCCCCGGCGCGTATGCCACCCTCCCCGCGACCCCCCGGAGGGCGTCGGCTAGGGTTTGGTCCGCATAAACATCAAACCCCTGCCCGACGCAGGGCGGCGACCGACCAGCGAGAAGGCCGCAGCCGAACAGCGCGGGCGAGACTCTCGGGAAGGCGCTACGTGAGTCCCAACGGCTCCGACCGCTCGCCGCGGCGCCCGATGCGGCGGAAGCTGCTGCAGGCACTGACCGCGGGCCTGGTCCTGGCGACCGCCACAGGTTGCACATACGAGGACTTCCCCCGCCTCGGCTTGCCCACCCCCACCACGGAAGAGGCTCCGCGGATCCTCTCCCTGTGGCAGGGCTCCTGGGCGGCCGCGCTGGCCACCGGCGTGCTGGTGTGGGGCCTGATCCTGTGGAGTGTGTTCTTCCACCGGCGCAGCCGCACCAAGGTCGAGGTCCCTCCGCAGACCAGGTACAACCTGCCCATCGAGGCGCTGTACACCATGGTTCCGCTCGTCATCGTCTCGGTGCTGTTCTACTTCACCGCGCGTGACGAGTCCGAGCTCCTGAACCTCAAGAAGAAGCCCGACGTCACGGTCAACGTGGTCGGCTTCCAGTGGAGCTGGTGCTTCAACTACGTCGAGAGCGTCAACGGTTCCTCCGGTGACGCCAAGACCTCCGAGGAACTGTCCGCCATCCCGGACCGGTTCAAGGAGGACTTCCCGGCCAACGCCGGCGGCACCTACGACTGCGGTACCCCGAGCACGCGGAACCCGCAGACCGACAACCCCGGTCCGACCCTCTGGCTCCCCAAGGGCAAGACGGTCCGCTTCGTCCTGACCTCGCGTGACGTCATCCACTCCTTCTGGGTGGTGCCGTTCCTCATGAAGCAGGACGTCATTCCGGGCCACACCAACGCCTTCGAGGTGACCCCCAACAAGGAGGGCACCTTCCTCGGCAAGTGCGCCGAGCTGTGCGGCGTGGACCACTCCCGGATGCTGTTCAACGTGAAGGTCGTCTCCCCGGAGCGCTACGAGCAGCACCTCCAGGACCTCGTGAAGAAGGGGCAGACCGGTTACGTTCCCGCAGGCATCGCGCAGACGAGCCACGAGAAGAACCGGGAGACGAACAACCTGTGAGCATCCTCAACGAACCCCAGGGTGCCTCGGCAGCGGAGGACTCGTACGAGAACGAGCTGCCGGTACGGCGCAAGCAGCCCGGCAACGTCGTGGTCAAGTGGCTGACGACCACTGACCACAAGACGATCGGCACGCTGTATCTGGTGACGTCGTTCGCCTTCTTCTGCATCGGTGGCGTGATGGCGCTCTTCATGCGCGCCGAGCTGGCCCGGCCGGGTCTGCAGATCATGTCGAACGAGCAGTTCAACCAGGCGTTCACGATGCACGGCACGATCATGCTGCTGATGTTCGCGACGCCGCTGTTCGCCGGCTTCACGAACTGGATCATGCCGCTGCAGATCGGCGCGCCGGACGTGGCGTTCCCGCGGCTGAACATGTTCGCCTACTGGCTGTACCTGTTCGGCTCGACCATCGCGGTGGGCGGGTTCCTGACCCCGCAGGGTGCGGCCGACTTCGGCTGGTTCGCCTACTCCCCGCTGTCCGACGCGGTGCACTCGCCCGGCATCGGCGGTGACCTGTGGATCATGGGTCTGGCCTTCTCCGGCTTCGGCACCATCCTCGGCGCGGTCAACTTCATCACCACGATCATCTGCATGCGCGCGCCCGGCATGACGATGTTCCGGATGCCGATCTTCACCTGGAACGTGCTGCTGACCGCGGTGCTGGTCCTGCTGGCCTTCCCGGTGCTGGCCGCGGCCCTGTTCGCGCTGGAGGCGGACCGCAAGTTCGGTGCGCACATCTTCGACTCGGCCAACGGCGGGGCGCTGCTGTGGCAGCACCTGTTCTGGTTCTTCGGCCACCCCGAGGTGTACATCATCGCGCTGCCGTTCTTCGGCATCATCAGTGAGATCATTCCGGTCTTCTCCCGCAAGCCGATCTTCGGTTACACGGGTCTGATCGCGGCGACCATCGCGATCGCGGGCCTGTCGGTGACGGTGTGGGCGCACCACATGTACGTCACGGGCGGCGTGCTGTTGCCGTTCTTCTCCTTCATGACCTTCCTGATCGCGGTCCCGACCGGTGTGAAGTTCTTCAACTGGATCGGCACCATGTGGAAGGGCTCGCTGTCCTTCGAGACACCGATGCTGTGGTCCACCGGCTTCCTGATCACTTTCCTCTTCGGTGGTCTGACCGGTGTCATCCTGGCCTCGCCGCCGCTGGACTTCCACGTCTCGGACTCGTACTTCGTGGTGGCGCACTTCCACTACGTGGTGTTCGGCACGGTGGTGTTCGCGATGTTCGCGGGCTTCCACTTCTGGTGGCCGAAGTTCACCGGCAAGCTGCTGGACGAGCGCCTGGGCAAGATCACGTTCTGGACGCTCTTCGTCGGCTTCCACGGCACGTTCCTGGTCCAGCACTGGCTGGGTGCCGAGGGCATGCCCCGCCGGTACGCGGACTACCTGGCGGCCGACGGGTTCACCGCCCTGAACACGATCTCGACGATCAGCTCGTTCCTGCTCGGCGCGTCGATCCTGCCGTTCTTCTACAACATCTGGAAGACGGCCAAGTACGGCAAGCCGGTCGAAGTGGACGACCCGTGGGGCTACGGGCGTTCGCTGGAGTGGGCGACCTCCTGCCCGCCGCCGCGGCACAACTTCCTCACCCTGCCGCGCATCCGCAGCGAATCCCCGGCGTTCGACCTGCACCACCCCGAGATCTCGGCGATCGACCAGTTGGAGAACGTCGGTCACGGGGAGAAGACCCTCGCCGGCGGCAAGGAGGCCGGGAAGTGAAGATCCAGGGCAAGATGTTCATCTGGTTGAGCGTCTTCATCCTCGTCGTGGCGGTCGTCTACGGCTACTGGTCCAAGGAACCGGCCGGCACCACGGCGCTCTTCCTGGCCTTCGGCCTGTCCATCATGATCGGCTTCTACCTGGCCTTCACGGCCAAGCGGGTCGACGTCGGTGCGCAGGACAACAAGGAGGCGGACGTCGCGGACGACGCCGGCGAGGTCGGGTTCTTCAGCCCGCACAGCTGGCAGCCGCTCGCGCTCGGCCTCGGCGGTGCGCTCGCCTTCCTGGGCGTGGCCGTCGGCTGGTGGATCATGTACTTCTCGGCACCGGTGATCCTGGTCGGCCTGTTCGGCTGGGTCTTCGAGTACTACCGCGGTGAGAACCGCACCCAGTAGCACGCGCTGAGCACAGAGGGGCCCGGACACTCCGTCAGGAGCGTCCGGGCCCTTCGTATGCCGTACGCCTTTCACTCGTCCGGATTACCCACCGTGCCGTCCTTGACGTGGCTCCCTAGCGTGAGGTCATGAGCGACACGGATCACTTCCAGGCGCGGGGGCGTACGGTCGTCGGCTGCACCCTGCTGGTGATGGCCCTCGGCGCGTCCGTCACCGCCTGCACCGGCGACGACGACAACCCGCTGTCCGCCTCGCCCTACGACGCGGCCGGCCAGATCTCCTTCAACGGCCCCAAGGACGCCGGGAAGAAAGCCGACCCGGACAAACCCCTGGAGGTCGTCGCCGAGGGCGCCGACGGGCGCATCACGGACGTCACGGCCGTCGACGCGTCCGGCCGCTACGTCGCCGGGGAACTGTCCGCCGACGGCGCCCGCTGGCACAGCACCTCACCCCTGGCCGCCAACGCCAGCTACACGGTGCGGGTCAGCACCGAGGACGGCGACGGGGCGCCCGGCCGCAAGGTGCTCACCTTCGAGACGGGCAAGCCCGGCGCCAAGAAGACGCTGGGCATCACCTTCGGGCCCAAGGCGGGCGCGTACGGGGTCGGCCAGCCCGTCACCGCGGAGCTGAGCCAGCCGGTCCGGGACAAGGCGCAGCGGGCCATAGTGGAGCGTGCGCTGAAGGTGGACTCCACGCCCGCGGTGGAGGGCGCGTGGCACTGGGTGGACGACAAGAAGCTCCACTACCGCCCGAAGGAGTTCTGGCCCGCGCACGCGACCATTCAGGTCCGCAGCACCCTCGACGGCATCAAGGTCGGCGACCGGATGTGGGGCGGCGCCGCCAAGCCCCTGAAGATCACCACGGACGACCGGGTGGTGGCCGTCACCGACGCCGCCGCACACACGCTGACCGTCTTCCAGGACGGCAAGGAGATCAAGCAGATCCCGGTCACCACCGGCAAGCCCGGCTTCGACACCCGCAACGGCGTCAAGGTCGTCCTCGGCAAGGAACCCTTCGTACGCATGCGCAGCACCACCGTGGGCATCGCCGAGGGCTCCTCGGAGTCGTACGACCTGCCGGTCCACTTCGCCACCCGCGTCACCTGGAGCGGCGAGTACGTGCACGCCGCCCCCTGGTCCGTCGGCTCCCAGGGCTCGGCCAACGTGAGTCACGGCTGCGTCGGCATGAGCACCGCCAACGCGGAGTGGTTCTTCAAGGCCGTCCAGGAGGGCGACCTCGTGGAGGTGGTCAACTCCGGCGGCGAGATGATGGAGCCGTTCGGCAACGGCTTCGGCGACTGGAACCTGGACTGGAACAAGTGGCGCACGGGCAGCGCCCTCACCGGCGGCACGGGCAGTGCCGCAAGCAACCAGGAAACGGCACGCCTACGCCCGACAGTGGTTTGACCCACCTAGGGGCGCGGGGCCGTGTCGATGTGCGGCTCCGCCGCGTGGGCGCGACAAGCCACAACGGCGCCGCACCCGCCACACAACCCCGCCCCCACCCCCTAAGGGCGCCCTAAACGCCCTGCAGCCTCTTCTCACGAAGCAGCGCGGCCAGCGCACCCGCGAACTCCACCGGCTCCACCGGCAGCGTCACAGCGGCCTCCGCGCGGCTCCACGTGGCCAGCCACGCGTCCTGCGGGCGCGCGATCAGCAGCAGTACCGGAGGACACATGAAGATCTCGTCCTTGATCTGGCGGCACACCCCCATACCGCCCATGGGCACGGCCTCGCCGTCCAGCACGCAGACGTCGATCCCGCCCTTGTCCAGCTCCTTCAGCACGGCGGCCGGAGTCGCGCACTCCACGAACTCGACGACGGGCACGTCCGGAGCCGGCCGGCGGCCGGTCGCGAGCCGCACCTGTTCGCGGGTGTTGGAGTCGTCGCTGTAGACCAGCACCGTGGCGGTCGCCTGCATGCTTCCTCCGATACGCGGTGAAGACCGGTAAGGCAGTCGTGGCTGTCGTAGCCCGTTGGGGCGGATGCTACTCCCTTGAACACCTCGTCAACACCGGTTCGGACACGCCTTCGACGGGCCGTTCGATGGGCCATACGGGCAGTACAGACGGGGCGGACACTCCGAACGGCACCCCCCGGGGTGAGGGCGGGATAAGCGACCGACATAATGTCGGTCGTGGCGACAGCAACGACAGTAGAAACCGGGCACGCGCACCCGTCGGTCAACCGGCCGAACCTCACCAGCGTCGGAACCATCATCTGGTTGAGTTCCGAGCTGATGTTCTTCGCGGCCCTCTTCGCGATGTACTTCACCCTGCGATCGGTGACCGGCCCGGACTTCTGGTCCGAGAAGGCCGACGCGCTGAACTTCCCGTTCTCCGCGACGAACACCACGATCCTGGTGCTCTCCTCCCTCACCTGCCAGCTCGGCGTGTTCGCGGCCGAGCGCGGTGACGTGAAGAAGCTCCGGATGTGGTTCATCGTCACCTTCGTGATGGGTGCGATCTTCATCGGCGGTCAGGTGTTCGAGTACACCGAGCTGGTCAAGCACGAGGGTCTCTCGCTCTCGTCCGACCCGTACGGCTCGGCGTTCTACCTGACCACCGGCTTCCACGGACTGCACGTGACGGGCGGCCTCATCGCCTTCCTGCTGGTCCTCGGCCGCACCTACGCGGCCCGGAGGTTCACCCACGAGCAGGCGACCGCGGCCATCGTCGTGTCCTATTACTGGCACTTCGTCGATGTCGTCTGGATCGGCCTCTTCGCCACGATCTACATGATCAAGTAGTCGCGGCACGCACCCGCGCAATACCAGAAGCATCGACGCAGAAGATCCTGACACCGGGGTAATCCGTGAAAAAGCTCTCCGCACGACGACGCCATCCGCTGGCGGCGCTCGTCGTCCTACTCCTCGCGCTGGCATGCACAGGGGGGCTGTACGCCGCGTTCGCACCCGCGAGCAAGGCGCAGGCCGATGAAACCGCCCAGTCCCTCGCCATCGACGAGGGCAAGAAGCTCTACGCCGTCGGCTGTGCCAGTTGCCACGGCACCGGAGGGCAGGGCACCACCGACGGCCCGAGCCTGGTGGGCGTGGGCGCCGCCGCCGTCGACTTCCAGGTCGGCACCGGCCGCATGCCGGCCCAGCAGCCCGGCGCGCAGGTCCCGAAGAAGAAGGTCATCTACTCCCAGGCGGAGATCGACCAGCTCGCGGCCTACATCGCCTCGCTGGGTGCCGGCCCCGCCGTCCCCTCGGAGGAGAAGTACGGTCCGGAGGGCGCGGACATCGCCAAGGGCGGCGAGCTGTTCCGCACCAACTGCGCGCAGTGCCACAACTTCACCGGCAAGGGCGGCGCCCTGACGCACGGCAAGTACGCGCCGACCCTCGAGGGTGTCGACCCCAAGCACATCTACGAGGCCATGCAGACCGGCCCGCAGAACATGCCCTCCTTCCCCGACACCACGCTGTCGGAGCAGAACAAGAAGGACATCATCGCCTACCTGGACGCGGTCAACGGTGACGACACCGTCGAGCCCGGTGGCCTCAGCCTCGGCGGACTGGGCCCGGTCAGCGAGGGTCTGTTCGCGTGGGTCTTCGGACTGGGCGCGCTGATCGCGGTCGCCGTCTGGGTCGCCGCTCGGACCGCAAAGGCCAAGAAGTCATGAGTAGCCAAGACATTCCTGAAGAGAACCTGCCCGCTGAGCAGGGCCACGCGCACGGCGCGGTGAAGGTCGCGGACGAGGAGAACCCGTTCGCCGACCCGGGGCTGCCGCCCCACGAGCACCGGATCCAGGACATCGACGAGCGGGCCGCCAAGCGGTCCGAGCGCACGGTCGCCCTGCTGTTCACGGTGTCGATGCTGGCCACCATCGGCTTCATCGCCTCGTTCGTGGCGATCCCGGTCGACAAGTCGGTCTACATCTGGCCGATCGGTCACATCAGCGCGCTGAACTTCGCGCTCGGCATGACGCTCGGCGTCGCGCTGTTCGCGATCGGCGCGGGCGCGGTCCACTGGGCCCGCACCCTGATGTCCGACGAGGAGGTCGCCGACGAGCGGCACGCGATCGAGGCCGACACCGAGACCCGTGCCAAGGTCCACGCGGACTTCAAGCAGGGCGCCAAGGAGTCCGTGATCGGGCGCCGCAAGCTGATCCGCAACACGATGCTGGGCGCGCTCACCCTGGTGCCGCTCTCCGGCGTCGTCCTGCTGCGCGACCTCGGCCCGCTGCCCGGCACCAGCCTCCGCCACACCCTGTGGTCCAAGGGCAAGCTGCTCGTCAACATGAACACCAACGAGCCGCTGCGTCCCGCCGACGTCGCGGTGGGCTCCCTCACCTTCGCCAAGCCCGAGGGCCTGGAGGAGCACGACGAGGGGTTCATGAACGAGATCGCCAAGGCGGCCCTGATGATCATCCGGCTGGAGCCGGACGCCATCAAGGACAAGCGCGAGCTCGAGTGGTCGCACGAGGGCATCGTGGCGTACTCGAAGATCTGCACCCACGTCGGTTGCCCGATCTCCCTGTACGAGCAGCAGACGCACCACGCGCTCTGCCCCTGCCACCAGTCCACCTTCGACCTTGCCGACGGTGCCCGGGTGATCTTCGGTCCCGCGGGTCACGCCCTGCCGCAGCTGCGCATCGGCGTGAACGACGAGGGGTACCTCGAAGCGCTCGGCGACTTCGACGAGCCCGTCGGTCCTTCCTTCTGGGAGCGCGGATGAGTACTACACCCAACGAAGCCCCGCGCTCTCGCGGGAAGGCACCGGCCGGCGAGCGCGTCGCCGACTGGGCCGACGGCCGGCTGGGGATCTACTCCCTGGCCAAGGCCAACATGCGCAAGATCTTCCCCGACCACTGGTCGTTCATGCTGGGTGAGATCTGCCTCTACAGCTTCATCATCATCATCCTCACGGGTGTGTACCTGACGCTGTTCTTCCACCCGTCGATGAACGAGGTCACGTACCACGGCTCGTACGTGCCGCTGCAGGGCCAGCTGATGAGTGAGGCGTACGCCTCCACGCTGGACATCAGCTTCGACGTCCGCGGCGGTCTGCTCATCCGGCAGATCCACCACTGGGCTGCGCTGATCTTCCTGGCCGGCATGTTCGTGCACATGATGCGCGTCTTCTTCACCGGCGCGTTCCGCAAGCCGCGTGAGATCAACTGGCTGTTCGGCTTCCTGCTGTTCGTCCTCGGCATGTTCACCGGCTTCACCGGTTACTCGCTCCCGGACGACCTGCTCTCCGGCACCGGTATCCGCTTCATGGAGGGCGCGATCCTGTCCGTGCCGATCGTCGGCACGTACATCTCGTTCTTCCTGTTCGGCGGGGAGTTCCCCGGCCACGACTTCGTGGCCCGGTTCTACTCGATCCACATCCTGCTGCTGCCGGGCATCATGCTCGGCCTGGTGGTCGGCCACCTGATCCTGGTCTTCTACCACAAGCACACGCAGTTCGCGGGTCCGGGCAAGACCAACAAGAACGTCGTCGGCATGCCGCTGCTGCCGGTGTACATGGCGAAGGCCGGAGGCTTCTTCTTCCTGGTCTTCGGTGTGATCGCCGCAGTCTCGGCCATCGCCACGATCAACCCGATCTGGGCCATCGGCCCCTACCGGCCGGACCAGGTCTCCACCGGCGCGCAGCCCGACTGGTACATGGGCTTCTCCGAGGGTCTGATCCGTGTGATGCCCGGCTGGGAGATCGACTTCTGGGGTCACACGCTCGCCCTGGGCGTGTTCGTCCCGCTGATGATCTTCCCGCTGGTGCTGGTGGCGATCGCGGTCTACCCGTTCATCGAGTCCTGGGTCACCGGGGACAAGCGCGAGCACCACATCCTGGACCGCCCGCGCAACGCCCCGACGCGTACCGCCTTCGGTGTCGCCTGGATCACGGTGTACTTCGTGCTGCTGGTCGGTGGCGGCAACGACCTGTGGGCCACCCACTTCCACCTGTCGATCAACGCGATCACCTGGTTCGTCCGCATCGCGTTCTTCGTCGGACCGGTCCTCGCGTTCATCGCCACCAAGCGGATCTGCCTCGGCCTCCAGCGCCGGGACAAGGAGAAGGTGCTGCACGGCCGCGAGTCGGGCATCATCAAGCGCCTGCCGCACGGTGAGTTCATCGAGGTGCACGAGCCGCTCAGCCAGGAGCAGCTGCACACCCTCACCGCGCACGACCAGTACAAGCCCGCCGAGATCGGCCCGACGGTCGACGAGAACGGCGTCGAGCGCAAGGTGTCCCGCACCGAGAAGCTCCGCGCCAAGCTGAGCGAGTCGTACTACGGCGAGGAGTCGCAGATTCCGAAGCCGACCGTCGAGGAGTACAAGGAGATCACGAGCGGCCACGGCCACCACTGACCCTCCTGCGTCGCCACACCACGGTCGAAGGGCCCCGTCCGTTCCGCGGACGGGGCCCTTCGCCGTGCCCGGGGCTGGATAGGGTGGGACCACACTCCTTCTCCACGATCCACGACCATCAGGAGCGGCCATGAGCGCTGTGACCCCCGCTGGAGGCGACACCGCGGGCGGCCGCTCCTGGCCCGCCCTGCTGAACCGGCTGCTGGACGGCCACGACCTGTCCCAGGACGACACCGCGTGGGCGCTGGACGTGATCATGCGCGGCGAGGCGACCGACGCGCAGATCGCCGGCCTCGCGGTGGGCCTCAGGTTCAAGGGCGAGACCGTGGAGGAGATCTCCGGCCTGGTCCGCACCATGTACGCGCACGCCAACGTCATCGAGGTGCCGGGCGAGACGGTCGACATCGTCGGGACCGGGGGCGACGGTGCGAAGACGGTCAACATCTCCACCATGTCGGCGATCGTCGTGGCCGGCACCGGCGCGAAGGTCGTCAAGCACGGCAACCGCGCCGCCTCCTCGGCCTCCGGGGCCTCCGACGTCCTGGAGAAGCTCGGCGTCAATCTGGAACTGACGCCGCAGCGGGTCGCCGAGGTCGCCGACGAGGCCGGCATCACCTTCTGCTTCGCCGTGAAGTTCCACCCGGCGCTGCGCCACGTGGCCTCGGCGCGCGGCCAGCTCGGCATCCGCACGGTGTTCAACTTCCTGGGCCCGCTGACCAACCCCGCGAAGGTCAAGGCCCAGGCGATCGGCGTCGCCCACGCCCGGATGGCCCCGATCATCGCCGGTGTCTTCGCCGAGCGCGGCCACTCGTCCCTGGTCTTCCGGGGCGACGACGGCCTCGACGAGCTGACCACGACCGCCACCTCCCGGGTCTGGGTGGTGCGCGACGGCCGGGTGACCGAGGAGACCTTCGACCCGCGGGACGTCGGCCTCGACCTGGTGCCGGTCGAGGCCCTGCGCGGCGCCGACGCCTCCTACAACGCCGACGTGGCCCGGCGCCTGCTGAACGGCGAGACGGGCCCCGTGCGGGACGCCGTGCTGCTGAACTCGGCGGCCGCCCTGGTCGCCCTGGAAGGCGGCGAGGGCCCGCTGGCGGAGCGTATCCGGGCCGGCATGGACCTGGCGGCCGAGGCGATCGACTCGGGCGCCGCCAAACGCGCCCTGGACCGCTGGGTGGCCGCCAGCAACGCGTAGGCCCCACCGTGTGACGTGTGACGTGTGACGTGTGACGTGCGTCCCGCGATCCGGACTCGGGTTGCGGGACGCCGATCACTTCCCATAAGTTTTTCGACAGGTCATGAGTGACAGTCATGAGGCCCCGGCCGACTGTCCGGCAACCCTCCGTCCGTGGCGGGGTGCCCCGGGTGAAGACCAGGCCGTGGACAGCAAGGTTCACGGCAAGCGCGGACCCCTCGCGGAACCAGGGGTCCTGGGTCGTCCGAGGGAGTCTCCCGTGAACCAGCGAATGCGATAGGGCCGCAGAGCCCCGCCTCCGCACACCCTTTTCTTCTCTTTCACAGCGCCCTGCTCCGCGCTGGTCCTCACGGGAGTCCGCCATGTCCGTACCCACCGCTGTCGCCACCCCGCTGCCCGTCCTGGGCCGCGACGTCACCGTCCCGCTCGTCACCGGCGGCGAGGTCACCTACGCCGCGCTCGACTACGCCGCCAGCGCCCCCGCGCTCCAGCGGGTCTGGGACGACGTGGCGGCCTACGCCCCGTACTACGGCAGCGTGCACCGCGGGGCCGGGTACCTGTCGCAGCTGTCGACCGACCTGTTCGAGAACGCCCGCGCCACCGTCGCCGACTTCCTCGGCTGCCGCGAGGACGACCAGGTCGTGTTCACCCGGTCCACCACCGACTCCCTGAACCTGCTGGCCGGCGCGCTGCCGGCCGGCTGCCGGGTCTTCGTCTTCGAGACCGAGCACCACGCCTCGCTGCTGCCCTGGAGGGACGCGGACGTGACCTACCTCGACGCCCCCCGCACGCACGCCGAGGCCGTCGAGACGCTGGAGCGCGCCCTCGCCGCCCGTGAGCCGTACGGGCCCGCCCTGGTCTGCGTCACCGGTGCCTCCAACGTCACCGGCGAGCTGTGGCCGGTGCGCGAACTGGCCGCCGCCGCGCACGCGCACGGCGCCCGGATCGTGCTGGACGCCGCCCAGCTCGCCCCGCACCACCCGGTGAGCGTGCGCGACCTCGACGTCGACTGGGTCGCCTTCTCCGGGCACAAGCTGTACGCCCCGTTCGGCTCCGGTGTGCTGGCCGGACGGGCCGACTGGCTGCGCGAGGCCGAGCCGTACCTCGCCGGCGGCGGTGCCAGCCGCAGCGTCACCCGGCGCGCCGACGGCGGTGTGGACGTGCGCTGGCACGAGAGCGCCGCCCGGCACGAGGCCGGGTCGCCCAACGTCATCGGCGCCTACTCGATCGCCTCCGCCTGCAAGGCCCTCACCGAGGCCGGGTTCGGCTCGCTGGTCGCTCGCGAGGAGTACCTGATCGCCAAGGTGCGGGAGGGCCTCGCCGAGGTGCCCGAGGTGCGGATCCTCTCCCTCTTCGGCGACGACGCGCCCCGCGTGGGCGTGCTCTCCTTCGTCGTCGACGGCTGGAACAGCTCCCACTTCGCCGCCGCGCTCTCCGCCGAGTACGGCATCGGGGTGCGCGACGGCCTCTTCTGCGCCCACCCGCTGGTGCGCACCCTGCTCGGCGGCGAGCCCGGGGCGCAGGGCGAGTGCGGCGCCCCGGAGGCGGCGCCGGGGGAGAAGTCTCTCAACGCCATCCGCGTGAGCTTCGGCGCCGGCACCCCGGACGAGCACGTCGAGCGGTTCGTGCACGCCGTCAAGGAGCTGGTCAGCGACGGCGCCCGGTGGAGCTACCGCACCGAGGACGGCCGCTGCGTGCCCGACACCTCCGCCGCCCTGGGCAGCTCCGCCGCCTGAGCCGGCCGGCCCGGCAGCCGCGACCCCAGGAGAACCATCCGCAACGCCCGCTCCGTGGCGTCCGTCAGCAGCTCCGCGGCCTGCAGCAGCGCGTCCGCCAGGGCCATCGGCGCCGGCATGATCCCGTGGCAGGCGTCCACCCCCGGCACCTCGTGGGCGCCCTCGCCGAGCGTGCCGGCCAGGGCGAGGACGGGCCGGCCGTAGCGCTTGGCGCGCCGGGCGACCTCGGCCGGGACCTTGCCGCGCGGCGTCTGGTGGTCCAGGGCGCCCTCGGCGGTGAGCACCAGGTCGGCACGGGCGAGGCGGGCGTCCAGGTCCAGGTGGTCGAGCAGCACGTCGAAGCGGGGCAGCAGCCGGGCGCCGACCGCGGCCAGCCCGGCGCCGAGCCCACCGGAGGCACCGGTGCCGGGACCGCCCCGCAGGTCCGTGCCGACGACCCCGAGGTCGCGGGTGAGGACGCGCGCCCAGTTCTCCAGACCGGCCGACAACTGCTCCACCTGCGCGGGCGTCGCCCCCTTCTGCGGGCCGAACACCCGGGCCACCCCCCGCTCGCCGCACAGCACGTTGTACGGGTTGCAGGCGACGAGCAGCTCGGTGTCCTTCAGGCGGGTGTCCAGGCCGGAGGGGTCGACGCGGGCGAGCCGGACCAGCTCGCCTCCGCCGGGCGGCAGTTCGAACCCGTCCGCGTCCAGCAGCCGCGCCCCGAGCGCCTGGAGCGCACCCGCGCCCCCGTCCGAGGTACCGGAGTCGCCGCAGCCGACCAGGATCCGCCGTACCCCGGTGTCGAGCGCGGCACCGATCAGCTCGCCGACGCCGTACGTGGTCGTCGCGCCGGGGTCGCGCAGGGCGCGGGAGACCAGGGACAGACCCGCGACCGCGGCCATCTCCACCACCGCCGTGTCCCGGCCGCCGAGCAGCGCGAAGTGGGTGCCGACGGGTTCGCCGACCGGGCCGGTGGCGGCCAGCGCGACCAGCCGCCCGCCGGTCGCGGCGGCCAGCGCCACGGCCGTGCCCTCACCGCCGTCGACCAGCGGGATACGGTCGATCTCGGCGGCCGGCAGCACCCGGCGGACACCGGCCGCGATGGCGTCGGCGGCGGCCTGCGCGGACAGGGACTCCTTGAAGCCGCTGGGAGCGACGGCGACGCGGCCCAGCAGGGAGGGGGGTGAGGGCGCTGAGGACAGGGCGAACGTGGCGGACATGGCGAACTCCTTCATCGGGTGACGGGCACGCCGAGCAGCGGCCAGACGGCGGCGGCGAAGAACAGCACGAGCAGGGCGGTCAGCGGGGCCAGAACGGCGGACAGCCGCAGCAGGTCGCGCGGGGTGTAGGTGGGGGTGCCGGGAAGGTCGGAGAAGAGCGTGACCGGCTTGGCGGAGGCCGGCAGCGTGTGGCAGAAGCCGGCCGCGGCGGTCGACGCGAGCGCCGCCGCGACCGGGTTGACCCCCGCGCCGACGGCCGCGGCGATCACCAGCGGGACCAGCACGGACGAGCGGGCCGAGCGGGACTGGAGGACCAGGTGGGCCGCCGTGCTCACCGCGACCACGACCCCGAGGAAGACGGCCGGCGCCACGTGTGCGGGCAGCCCCGACACCAGCCACTTCGCAGCCCCGGAGTCCGCGAGCGCCACGCCCATCGCCATGGTCGCCGCCATGAACAGCAGCAGCGACCAGGGAACCGTCTTCAGCGCGTCCTTGAGCCGTACGGTGCCCAGCGCGGGGGAGGAGGCGACGACCGCCCCGATCAGCGCCACCACGGCGGGCGACACGTGGTGCAGGGGCTCGCTGCACCACAGCGCCACCACCGTGGCCAGCAGCAGGGCGCAGCGCTTCTCCGCCTGCGTCCAGGGGCCGGTGACCGGGCTCTCGCTGTGCCGCTGTATCTCCTCGGCGGTGATGTGGACCGGGCCCTTGCGGTCCGCGCGGCGCGTGGTGGTCAGCAGGACGGTCTCGGCGGCCAGATGGGAGGAGGCCACCGCCAGCGGCAGCCCCAGCAGCAGCCATTGCGTGAACCCGATCCGGTCGCCGGTCGCCTCCCACAGCACCGACACCGTGATCAGGTGCGCGCCCGCGCCGATCAGGGTGGCGACCGCCGACAGCAGGATCACCGTCGGGAACAGCAGCGCCAACATCACCACCAGCCGCTTCCGGTCCGCGAGGGCCTTGGCGAGCGCCAGGAACACCGGCAGCGCGAGCGCCGCCCGGCCCGACGTGGCCGGCACCGCGAACGCGGTCACGACCAGCGCGGCCGTCGTCAGGTGCGTCAACTGCCGTACCGTGCGCGCCCCGCCGACCAGGAACGCCGCCGCCCGCCCGGCGAGCCCGGTCCGCGCCACCGCGGCCGCCAGCACGAAGGCGCAGATCAGCAGCCACACCGTGGCGTCCCCGAGGGTGCCGAAGAGGGTGTCGCTGCTGATCACTCCGGTCGCGGTCAGCGCGAGCCCGGCGCCCAGCGCGATGTACGTGTCGTCGATCGGCGTGCCGATCCAGGCACAGGTCGCCAGCGCGAACACGGCCAGGGTCAGCCGCGCGTCGCCGCCCAGGGCGGGGAAGTTGGCGGGGACCGCCAGCAGCGCGCACAGGGACAGCGCCACGCACAGGGCCGCCGCGAGGCGGAGGTTCAACGTCACGTCATCGAGGGTTCACGGGTGCGGTGAGCCATCGATGAGCGTCACATGAAGGAAACTTCACCAGGCCGGCAGCCGGTACCCCATCCCGCGCACGGTCTCCACCTGCTGCGCCCCGAGCTTCTTGCGCAGCGCCCGCACGTAGACGTCCACGATGTTGGAGCCCGGGTCGAAGTCGTAGCCCCACACGTGCGACAGGATCTGCTCGCGGGAGAGCACCTGCCCCGGATGGCGCAGGAACAGCTCCAGGAGCACGAACTCACGGGCCGTCAGGTCGACCGTGCGTCCCTGGGAACGGGCCCGGCGGGTGCGCAGATCCAGGCTGAGCGCCCCCGACTTCAGCACCGTCACCTCCGGCGCGCGGGCGGCCGTACGCAGCCGCAGCCGCACCCGGGCGAGCAGTTCCTCGAAGCGGAACGGTTTGGTCATCCAGTCGTCGGCGCCGCCCTCCAGGCCGGCCACCGTGTCCCGGACGGAGTCGCGGGCGGTGAGCACGATCACCGGGGTCGTCACCCGGGCCTCGCGCAGCTCGCGCAGGACCGTGAAGCCGTCCCGGCCGGGCAGCCCGATGTCCAGCACGACCAGGTCGAAGCCGCCGGTGAGGGCGTACTCGTAGGCGGCCACGCCGTCGCCGACGGCGGTGGTGGTGAAGCCGTTGGCGCGCAGGCCCTTCTCGACGAAGGAGGCGATGCGCTCCTCGTCCTCGACGATGAGGATGCGGTTCATGGGCGTGCCTCTTCCGAAGTCAGTCCAGTGTCAGTACGAAGGTGGCTCCGCCGCCCTCGGTGGCGCCCAGGCCGACCCGGCCGCCGTGGCCCTCGGCGATCGCCCGGACGATCGACAGTCCGAGCCCGGCGCCCGTGCCGCGCACCCCGCGCCGCGCCGTGCCGCGCCGGAACCGCTCGAAGATCACCTCGGCGTCCTGCGCCTGGACCCCGGGACCGGAGTCGGCGACGTACAGCTCGACGCGGGCGCCGTCGGCGCGGGAGCCGATGCGGATGGTCTGGCCGGTGGTGGTGTGCTGCACCGCGTTCTGCGCGAGCTGCACCATGGCCTGGGTGATCCGCTGGGGGTCGAGCCGGGCCTCTCGGTCGGCGACCTCCGCCAGCACCCAGTCCCGGTCCCCGAGGGTGCGGGCCTTGACGTAGACGTCGGCGGTGAGTTCGGCCAGCTGCACCGGTTCGGGGGTGACGAAGTCGGGGCGTTCGGCCTTGGCGAGCAGCAGCAGGTCCTCGACGATGCGACTCATCCGGTCCAGTTCGTCGGTGACGAGCCGGACGGTCTCCTCGCGCTCGGCGGGCTCGTCGCCCATCAGTTCCAGGTGGCCGCGCACGATGGTGATGGGGGTGCGCAGTTCGTGGCCGGCGTCGTCGACGAACCGGCGCTGGGTGGCGAAGGCGCGCTCCAGCCGGTCCAGCATGGCGTTGAAGGTCTCGGCCAGGGCGGCGACGTCGTCGTGGCCGTGCACCGGGATGCGCCGGGTCAGGTCCTGCTCGGTGAGCTGGGCGGCCGTGGTACGCACCAGGCGCACCGGTTTGAGGATGCGGCCGGCGACCACCCAGGCGATGCCGGTCGTCATCAGCAGGGCGACGCCGGAGATGGCGAGCAGGACGCGGAACACCGCGTCCGCGCGGGCCTGTTCGCGCCCCGGGTGGAAGGCCACCACGAAGGCGGCCGCCGGTTCGCCGCCGTAGCGGGCCACGGTGACCTTGGCCCAGCGGATCTCGCCCTCGGGCCGCTCCAGGGTGCCGGTGGAGTCGGGCGAGGCGTGGATGCGGCGCCGGGCGTCGGCGTCCTCGTGCAGGGGGCGGTCGACGGGGATCTCGCGCTGCTGGATGATCTGGGTGGGCCTGCTGCCCACCTCGCCCACCAGGCCGACCAGTTCCTCGTCCAGGTCGGCGTACTGCCGCTCCAGGAAGACCCGCAGTAGCCGGCCGGGGTCGGTGAAGGGGCGGCCGGTCTCCGGGTCGAACCCCTGCTCCTCGAAGTTGGCGAACTCTCCGGCCTCCTGTGCGAGCAGGCCGTTGATCCGCTGGTCGGTGTCGCGCAGCAGGATCGAGCGGGTGGTCGCCGCCACCGAGGCGAGCGCGACCGCCATCACGAGCAGCAGCCAGAGCAGGATGCGGACCCGGGCCGAGATCCGTCGGCGTTCACGGTCAGCCGTCGGCCCCGTCGTCCCCGGCCCCGTCGTCGCCGCCGTCCCGGCCTCGGTCGTCGTCATCGTCGTCATCCGAAGGGCCGTCCGTCACCGGCGGCCGGGTCACCACCTGGTCGCTGGGCGTGGGCTGGGGCGAGGAGGAGGTGGGTGCGGGGCTGGGGGAGCCGCTCTCCAGCTCCACCTTCGCCGGGACCCTGGGCTCCTTCGGACTGTCGGTGAGGGCGAAACTGGTAGCGGCGATACCGAGGGGAATCAGGACGACGGCGGCGAGTGCCGCCATCCGGCGGGAGAAGACCATACGTCCGATGCTGCGCCCGGTACCCGGTGGTTCCGATGAGTCCCGCATGAAGAACCCTTCATCCGCGACGGCCCGCGGAGCGCCGGCTCAGCTGTCGAGCCCGATGGCGAACGCCGCCTCCAGGTCGTGCTGCGAGTACGTCCGGAACGCGACGTGGGTGTCGGTGCCCTCCACGCCCGGGATCTTGCTGATCCGGCCCGGGATGACGTCGGCCAGGTCCTCGTGCCGGCTCACCCGCACCATGGCGATCAGGTCGTACGTGCCGGTCACGGAGAAGACCTCGCTGACGCTCTCCAGCGCGGCGATCTGCTCCGCGATCTCGGGAATCCGGTCCACGCTGGTCTTGATGAGCACGATCGCGCTGATCACGGCTGGTTCTCTCCCTCGGGGGCCGCCACTGGAACGCCCTTCACTCTAGTCGTACGCCCGAACCGCACCCACGCGAAGCTGAAGCCCAGGCCGAAGCCCACCAGGTGGGCGAGGTACGCCACCCCCGGGCCGTCGCCCGCCCGGCCCGCCGCCATCCACTGCAGGGCCGCCCAGAACGGGAGGACCAGCCAGGCCGGGAAGCGCAGGGGCAGGAAGAAGAGGAAGGGCAGGAGGCTGGTCACCCGGGCGCGGGGGAAGAGGAACAGGAACGCGCCGAGGATCGCGGAGATCGCCCCGGAGGCGCCGACCAGGGTCTGCTGGGAGTGGGCGTTCGCGCCCGCGTAGCCGAGCAGCGCCAGGTAGCCGCAGCCGAGGTAGAACAGGGCGAACTGGAACCGGCCCATGCGTTCCTCGGTCATCGCGCCGAAGACGTACAGGAAGAGCATGTTGCCCAGCAGATGCACCCAGCTGCCGTGGACGAACAGCGCCGTGGCGGGGGTGAGCGCGGAACCGGGGGAGCCCTCGAACAGTTCTGCGGGGATCACGCCCCAGCGCCGGAAGTACGCGCGCTGCGCGGCCAGCAGCTCCTCCCCGGTGCCGTACGCCGGATTGAGGCCCGCCGCCGGGCTGACCAGGAACAGCACACAGCAGAGGGTGATCAGCGTGTACGTCACCGGTGCCGCACGGCCCCGTGGCGTCAGGGCCGTGCCGAGCGTTCGAGCCGTCCCGAGGGCCGTCCTGCTCCAGTCACCGATCATGGACACAGAGCATGACGTAACCGGCCGCAACCGCTCATACCGCCTCGCCGCCGTGGACACGCGGGCGTCGGGTACCCGCCAGGCCGTAGGGTTACGAGCCACACGCACCGGGGGAGCCCGGCGCGTCACCGACACTGGAAGAGAGCGAACAGCCACGATGACGGTTCCCCTGCCGACGGACACGACACGGTGGCGCTGCACCCTGTGCGGCAACCTGACCCGATTCGACGTGACCCGGGCCTCGAAGGTCGTCGAGTACGTCCACCTCGACCTGGCCGGCGAGCCGAAGGTCGAGGAGCGCGAGGTGCTCAGCGAGACCGTCGAGTCGGTGCGGTGCCGCTGGTGCAACGCCGTGGACCAGGTGGAACTCGTGGACAGGCCGGGTGCCGCCTCCTGAGCGGAGCGGTTCCCGCACGAGGCGGTCCCCGGCCGGGACCGCCCTGAGACATGGGGATGACGGATGGTGGAGACACACGACGGGGGGCCGGGCGACGGCGCCGCTGAGGTGCTCGACCGCCCGCTGCCCGACGGCGTGCGCCGCAGAGTCGTGCAGATCGTGTCCGACGGCTTCGGCGGACTCACCCTCGCCGAGCTGCCCGCACAGCTGAGGCAGTACGCCAGGTTCGCCCCCAACCGCAGGGCCAAGTTCGCCGGCAACGCCATGGCCGCCGCCGTGGAGAGCGACCCGCTGTTCCGCCAGCGCATCGGCGAGAAGTTCCGCGACGCCCAGCCGGAGCTGGCCGGCGCCCTGGACGCCGGCTCCCCGCCGCCCGCCGCCGACCCGCTCGACGTGGCCGCCGCGGCCTACGTGCTGCGCCCGCACGGCTGGGTGAAGCTGGTGACCGCCGCCGGCGAGGAGGCGCAGCGCGCGGACGCCGAGCGCGCCGACGAGGAGAGCCGCGCCGAGCTGGAGCGGCTGCACGAGGAGCTGGCCCGGGCCCGGGAGCACACCCGGACGGAGACCGAGCGGCTGCGCGCCGAGCTGGAGTCGGCGAAGAAGGAGACCGAGACGCTCCACCGCAAGCTGCGCTCGGCCCTCAGCGACGTCAAGCGAGGCGAGGCCGCGCTGCGCAAGGTCCAGGCCGAGATGGACACCGTCCGCACCGAGGGCCAGACCCAGGTGTCCGCCGCGGAGAGCGAGTCCCGGCGGCTCAAGACCCGCCTCGCGGAGGCGGAGGCGGCCCTGGAGGCCACCCGCAAGGCCGCCCGCGAGGGGCGCAGCGTCGAGGACATGCGCGTCCGGCTGCTCCTGGACACCCTGCTGGACGCCACCCAGGGGCTGCGCAGGGAGCTGGCGCTGCCCCCGGTGTCCGTGCGGCCCGCCGAGACCGTGGACGCGGTCGAACCCGGCCGGATGACGCCGAAGGACATCGCCGCGCGCGCCCTGTCCGAGAACGACCCCGCCATCCTCGACCAGCTGCTCGCCCTGCCCCAGGCCCACCTGGTCGTCGACGGCTACAACGTCACCAAGACCGGCTATCCGCAGATGCCGCTGGAGAAGCAGCGGCTCAGGCTGCTCGGCCAGCTCTCCCAGCTCGCCGCCCAGACCGGCGCCGAGATGACCTGCGTCTTCGACGGGGCCGAACTGGCGGCGCCGGTGCTGCTCGCGCCGCCGCGCGGGGTGCGGGTGCTCTTCTCCAAGCCCGGCGTCACCGCCGACGAGCTGATCCGCCAACTCGTGCGCGCCGAGCCGCCGGGACGGCCCGTCATCGTCGTCTCGACCGACCGCGAGGTGGCCGACGGCGTGGCGCGCGCCGGCGCACGCCCGGTGGCGTCCGTGGTGCTCCTCAAGCGGCTTTCCTAGCCGCTCGTTCACTTCCGCACCAACCGCAACGTAGGCGCCCTATGCCTGAATTGACGGAACTGTCACGCAACGTAGTGTCAGGCAAGCGTCACTGCAGGTGAGTTGTGACGAAGAACGCGGTGCGTAACCAGGATTTTTCGGCGGAGGATTTGAACTGATCACGAGTGGGTCACTAGGGTCAGCGCTCGAACCCTCGAACGGGTGATCCCTCTCAAGAAGGAGCTCGTCTCCGTGGCGTCCCACCGTCGTCCCAAGCAGCCGAGCCGCACGCGCGTGACCGTGCTCACCACCGCTGCCGCCGCCGCTGTCGCTCTCAGCTCGCAGGCCGCCAACGCCGCGCCGAGCGAGAAGCCGAGCAAGGACGAGGTCAAGGCCAAGGTCGACAAGCTCTACGAGGAGGCCGAGAAGGCCACCGAGAAGTACAACGGCGCCAAGGAGAAGCAGGAGAAGCTCCAGAAGGAGATCTCCACCATCCAGGACAACGTCGCCCGCGGCCAGGAGGAGCTCAACGAGCTGCGCGACGGCCTCGGTTCGATGGCCAGCGCCCAGTACCGCTCCGGCGGCATCGACCCCTCGCTCCAGCTCTTCCTCTCCGCCGACCCGGACAACTACCTGGACAAGGCCTCCACCCTCGACCAGCTCAGCGGTCAGCAGGTCGAGGCGCTGAAGAAGATCCAGGGCAAGCAGCGCGACCTCGCCCAGCAGCGTTCCGAGGCGTCCGAGAAGCTCAAGGACCTCTCCGCCACCCGCACCGAACTGGGCAACAAGAAGAAGGAAGTCCAGGGCAAGCTCTCCTCCGCGCAGAAGCTGCTCAACACGCTCACCGCGAAGGAGAAGGCCGCGCTCGCCGCCGAGGAGCAGCGCGCCACCCGCAGCAGCGAGCGCGAGGTCCTCTCCGGCAAGGGCACCCCCGCCTCCGGCCGGGCCGCCGCCGCCTTCGCCGCCGCCCAGAGCAAGATAGGCACGCCGTACGTCTACGGCGCCACCGGCCCGTCCTCCTTCGACTGCTCGGGCCTGACCTCCTGGGCCTACGCCCAGGCCGGCGTCGGCATCCCGCGCACCTCCGAGGCGCAGACCGGCGCGGGCACCCGGATCTCCTCGATGAGCCAACTCCAGGTCGGCGACCTCGTCTTCTTCTTCAACGACCTGCACCACGTCGGCCTCTACGCCGGCAACGGCCAGGTCCTGCACGCGCCGCGCACCGGTACGGTCGTGCGCTACGAGTCGATGAGCACCATCGGCGGCCCGTTCATGTTCGGCGTGCGGGTCTGACCCGGAGCACGCGCCACCCCTGAACCGCCCTCGCCATGCCGCCCGTTCGGGCGAATCACGGCACGGCCTGTGGACCCCCTGCCCCGCCGGTGACCTGCGTCAGCGGCGGGGCGCCGCCGTGCGCGGCACCCGGAGGTCGTTGGCCGGTACCCCGTCACGGGGTTACTGTCTGCCGCGTTTCCCCGTCCGCCAGCGGAAGGAGTGCGGCTTCCCGTGGGGTCCCATCGCCGCCTTGCACCGTCCGGGTCCGACCGCGGCTCCGCCGCCGCCGTCGGTCTGCTCTCCGTCGCCGCCGCAGTCCTGGGCGCCGTACCGGCCACCGCCGCGCCCACGGCCCCGGCCGCCCCGCGGGACGACCGGCGGGCGGAGGTGGACCGCCTGCACACCGAGGCGGAGCAGGCGACCGAGGCCTACAACAAGGCCGACGCGCGCACCGACGCCCTGCAGAAGGAGGTCGGCACCGCGCAGGACTCGATCGCCCGGCAGCAGGAGCGGATCAACTCCATGCGCGACGCGCTCGGTTCGCTGGCCGGCGCCCAGTACCGCTCCGGGGGCATCGATCCGTCGCTGGCCCTGCTGCTCTCCGCGAACCCGGACGAATACCTGGACCGGGCCTCCGTCCTCGACCGGATCTCCAGCCGCCACGCGGGCGAGCTGCGGGAACTCCAGCGGGCCATGCGCGACCTCGCCCAGGACCGCGCCGAGGCCGCCGGCAAGCTCGCCGAGCTGGAGAAGGGCCGCAAGGCCGTCGCCGCCCACAAGAAGACCGTGGAACGCAAGCTCGCCAAGGCGCGCGCGCTGCTCAACTCCCTCCCGGACGACGAACGCGCGGGCTACGAGCGCGGCTCCCGCTCCGGCCGCGCGGACCTGACCGCCCTCACCGGCGCCGGGGGCCCGGCCTCCGGCCGCGCGGGCGCCGCGTTCGCCGCCGCCCGCTCCGCCCTCGGCAAGCCGTACGTGTGGGGCGCCAACGGCCCCACCGGCTTCGACTGCTCCGGCCTGACCCAGTGGGCGTACGCCCAGGCGGGGGTCGGCCTGCCGCGCACCTCGCAGGCGCAGTCCGGCGCCGGGCAGCGGGTCTCCCTGTCCGAGGCCCGGCCCGGCGACCTCGTGGCCTACCGCGACGACGCCAGCCACATCGGCATGTACGCCGGAAACGGCCAGGTGATCCACGCGCCCTACCCCGGCGCGCCGGTGCGCTACGACCCGGTCGGCATGATGCCGGTCTCCTCGATCACCCGGGTCTGACCCGCCGCGGCACCGGAGTCCGGAGCGCCGCCCTGTGACCCGTACCGCCACGCGCCCGTACGATCGGGAAGGTGGCTGGTCGATGGCGGGTGTCGGGTTCCTCGGTGGTGGTGCTGTGCCTGCTGCTGGCCGCCCTCGTGGCCTGCGGTGGCGGGGTCACCGCCGACCCGGTGCGGGCCGAGGTGCAGAAGGTGCTGGACCGGCGCGCGGCGGCCGTCCTCGGCCATGACCGGGCCGCCTACGCCCGTACGGGCACCGGGACCGGCTTCGGCAACCTGAGCGCGATTCCGCTGGCCGACTGGTCGTACCGGGTGACCGACGTGGACCGCGGCGGCGACACCGCCACCGCCGAGGTCGAGCTGCGCTACCGCGTCGACGGCTACGACCGGGGAGCCGTCACCGCGCACCGCACCGTCGCGCTGAGCCGGGACGGTGCGGACGGGGAGTGGTCCGTCGACTCCGAGCGGCCCGCGAAGGGGTCCGGCCAGCAGCCCTGGGACCAGGGCGCGGTCCGGGTGGTGCGCGGCACGCACAGCCTGGTGCTCGGCGTCGGGCAGTCCACCGGCTCCCTGCGCGCCTTCGCCGGCCTCGCCGACCGGGCGGTGCCCGCCGTCTCCGACGCCTGGGACGGCGACTGGGCACGCCGGGTCGTCGTGCTCGTCCCGCGGTCCGTGGAGGGCATGGCGGGCCTGCTGGGCTCGCCCGCCTCCTCCTACCGGGGCATCGCCGCGGTCACCACGGGGGAGACCGGCGGCCGGGAGCACGCCCCGGCGGACCGGATCATCGTCAATCCCGACGCGTACGGGCTGCTCGGCGACCTCGGCAAGCAGGTCGTGCTCACTCACGAGACCACCCACGTCGCCACCCGCGCCGACACCACCGCCGCCACCCCGCTGTGGCTCTCCGAGGGCTACGCCGACTGGGTCGGCTACCGAGGCAGCGACCGCGACCCCGACGAGGCCGCTCCCGAACTGCACGGCGAGGTGTCCGAGGGCCGGGTGCCCGGCGCACTGCCGACGGACGACGACTTCGGCTTCACCGCCGACGCCGACGGACTGGCCCGCGCCTACGAGGGCGGCTGGCTGGCCTGCCGCATGATCGCCGACCAGTGGGGCGAGGACCGCCTGGACGCGTTCTACCGCGCCGTGGGCACGCACGACGAGCGCGCGGGCGCGGTGGAGGCGGCGATGGACGAGACCCTCGGGACGACACCCGAGGACTTCACGGCGCGCTGGCGGGAGTACCTGCGGAGCGAACTGGGCTGAGGCGCCCCAGGCTCCGTGGGCGGCACGGCTGGGTCGGTCCGAAGCGGCCTGCTCCCCGGGGCCGGGGTGCTCGTCGAGGGGTGGGTGTGGTCGGGGGCTTCGGGGGTGGGGGGTGCCGCGCGGGGGCACGGTGTGACGGCGGAGGGGGCTGTGGGGTGAGCGGGGTGGGCTCGGCTTCGCGGGTGGTGGGGACGTCGGGGCGGGGTCGCGGTGCGGCGGCGGGAGGGACGGTAGGGCGGGCTGGGTGGGCCGCCCGGCTTCGCGGTGGCGGCGCGCGGGGTCACGGTGCGGCGGCGGAGGGGGCTGTGGGGCGAGCGGGGTGGGCCGGCTCGGCTTCGCGGGTGGTGGGGACGTCGGGGCGGGGTCGCGGTGCGGCGGCGGGAGGGGCGGTAGGGCGGGCTGGGTGGGTCGCCCGGCTTCGCGGTGGCGGCGCGCGGGGTCACGGTGCGGCGGCGGAGGGGGCTGTGGGGCGAGCGGGGTGGGCCGGCTCGGCTTCGCGGGTGGTGGGGACGTCGGGGCGGGGTCGCGGTGCGGCGGCGGGAGGGGCGGTAGGGCGGGCTGGGTGGGTCGCCCGGCTTCGCGGTGGCGGCGCGCGGGGTCACGGTGCGACGGCGGGTGTGTCCGTGGGGCGAGGCGTGGTGAGCCGTTCGCCCCGGGCGGCGGGAGTGCGTCGCCGTGTGTCGCGCCACAGGGCGCGGGCCGCGATCAGGGCGGCGGCCACCAGCAGGCCGTTGCGGACGGCCAGGAGCGCGATGCCGAGCGGCGTGCTCGCCACGACGTCGGCGAACAGGACCGGGAACTCCAGCGCCGTCACCGGGGTCGCCGCCAGCACCAGCGCGGTCGGCACCCGCATCCGGGTCGCCCGGCAGCACCGGCAGACCGCCGCGAGGCCGACCAGCCACACCATGTACTGCGGGCTGATCACCCGGCTCGTGACCGTGAACACCAGTACCGCCACGAAGGCCGCGTCCGCCGCCGTGTGCGCCGCGAACCGGGCCGCCCGCAGCCGCCACAGCAGCAGCCAGCCGAAGCCGAGCGCGCTCAGCGCCAGCGCCACCGTGCTCACCGCGCCCACGTACGGGCCGAGGAACTCCACCGAGCCGTAGTTCAGCAGCACCTCGCCCCGCCAGCCGAAGTGCCGGGCGACGTGGAACACCAGCGCCCCCAGCGACTCCACCTCGGTGCCCCGCTCACGCTGGAACGTCAGGAACGCGAACGCCCCCGGCATCGTCACCACGAACAGCGCGGCCAGCCCCGCCCCGCTCACCGCGGCGGCGACCCACGGCCCACGCCCCCGCATCCCGAGCAGCACCAGCGCCGGCCACACCTTCAGCAGCGCCCCGAGCGCGACCAAGGCCCCCGCCACCCGCGGATGCCGCCCCGCGGCCAGCAGCGCGGCCACCGCGACGGCGGTGACCATCACGTCGTAGCGGGCGTACACCGTCGGGCCGAGCAGCGGCACGCCCACCACCCAGACCCACGCCCCGCGCGGCGAGCGCCCCGCGCCCCGGCCCGCGTGCCGCAGCAGCGCCAGCACGGCCAGATCCACGGCACAGGCCAGGACGAAGAAGGCCGTGGCGTACGTCAGGAAGGGCAGCAGCCCGGGGGAGAGGACCGCGAAGGCCGCCGCCGGCGGGTACTGCCAGGTGACGTCGTCCAGCGGAAACGTTCCGGTGCGCAGGATCTCGCACCAGCCCCGGTAGATGACGGACACGTCGCTGGTGACGTCCGGACCGGGGAAGACCAGGACCTTCAGCACGAACAGCAGCAGCAACAGCCGTGTGGCGCCCCAGGCCGTCAGCAGCCACCGCGGTGACCGCCCCTCGTCCCTCGTCTCCACGTGCTCCCTGCCCGTCCGCGTCCGCCCTGCCGGTGCGGCCATGATGACCCGGACACCTGTGCGTCTGCCACAGGACGCGGCCGGGCCCCGGCCCGCACGGAGGGTTCGGTAGGGTCGGCGGCGTGCGCAAGACCTTGATCGTGACGAACGACTTCCCGCCCCGTCCGGGCGGCATCCAGGCCTTCCTGCACAACATGGCGCTGCGCCTGGACCCCGAGCGGCTGGTCGTCTACGCGTCCACCTGGAAGCGGAGCCGCGAGGGCGTCGAGGCCACCGCCGCCTTCGACGCCGAGCAGCCCTTCACCGTCGTAAGGGACCGTACGACGATGCTGCTGCCGACACCGGGCGCGACCCGGCGCGCGGCCGGACTGCTCCGCGAGCACGGCTGCACATCGGTGTGGTTCGGCGCGGCCGCACCCCTCGGCCTGATGGCGCCGGCGCTGCGCCGGGCGGGTGCCGAGCGCCTCGTCGCCACCACCCACGGCCACGAGGCGGGCTGGGCCCAGCTGCCCGCCGCCCGGCAGCTGCTGCGCCGTATCGGGGAGTCGACCGACACCCTCACCTACCTCGGCGAGTACACGCGCTCGCGCATGGCGGACGCGCTCACCCCGGCGGCCGCCGCACGGATGACGCAGCTGCCGCCCGGCGTCGACGAGAAGACCTTCCACCCGGACAGCGGCGGCGACGAGGTCCGCGCCCGCCTCGGCCTGACCGAGCGCCCCGTCGTGGTCTGCGTCTCACGCCTGGTCCCGCGCAAGGGCCAGGACACCCTGATCCGGGCCATGCCCCGCATCCTCGCCGCCGAGCCGGACGCCGTCCTGCTGATCGTCGGCGGCGGCCCCTACGAGAAGGACCTGCGCCGCCTCGCCGAGGACACCGGCGTCGCCGCCTCCGTGCACTTCACGGGCGCGGTGCCCTGGTCCGAGCTGCCCGCGCACTACGGCGCCGGCGACGTCTTCGCCATGCCCTGCCGCACCCGCCGTGGCGGCCTCGACGTCGAGGGCCTCGGCATCGTCTACCTGGAAGCCTCCGCGACCGGCCTCCCCGTCGTCGCCGGCGACTCCGGCGGCGCCCCGGACGCGGTACTCGACGGCGAGACGGGCTGGGTGGTCCGCGGCGACTCGCACGACGACACGGCCGACCGCGTCATCACCCTCCTGGCCGACCCCGAACTCCGCCACCGCATGGGGGAGCGGGGCCGCGCCTGGGTCGAGGAGAAGTGGCGCTGGGACCTCCTGGCAGAACACCTGAAGGCGCTGCTGTAGCGCGGGGTAACTGCGCGCCCTTCAGGGGCGCGGGGAACTGCGCGACCAGCCGCAGCGAACCCGCACCCGCCCACGGCGCCGAAGCGGCACCCCACTAGGCGCCTTCACTTGGCGTAAATCGCCTCGATCTCCCCCGCGTAATCCTTGGCAACGACATGCCGCTTCAGCTTCAACGACGGCGTCAAGTGCCCGGAATCCTCGGTGAACTGAGCCCCCAGCACCCGGAACCTCCGTACCGACTCCGCCTTGGAGACCGCCGAGTTCCCGTCATCGATCGCCGACTGGATCTCGGCGAGCAGCTCCGCGTCGTCCCGCAGCGACGCCGCCGTCGAGCCGGCCGGCTTGCCGTGCTCCGCGCACCACCGCCCGAGGAACTCCTCGTCGAGGGTGACCAGCGCACCCACGAAGGGCCGCCCGTCGCCGACCACCATGCACTCCGCGACCAGCGCGTGCGCGCGGATGCGGTCCTCGATCACGGCCGGGGCGACGTTCTTGCCGCCGGCGGTGACGATGATCTCCTTCTTGCGGCCGGTGATCCGCAGATACCCGTCCTCGTCGAGGGTGCCGATGTCCCCGGTGTGGAACCAGCCGTCGGCCAGCGCCTCGGCGGTCGCGCCCGGGTTGTTCCAGTACTCCTTGAACAGGTGCTCGCCGTGCAGGAGCACCTCGCCGTCGTCCGCGATGCGCACCACGGAGCCCGGCAGCGGCTGACCGACCGTGCCGATCTTCTGCCGGTCCCAGGGGTTGAAGGCGGTGGCGGCGCAGGACTCGGTCAGGCCGTAGCCCTCCAGGACCGTGAAGCCGATGCCGCGGAAGAAGTGACCGAGCCGCTCGCCGAGCGGCGCGCCGCCGGAGATGGCGTACTCGCCGCGTCCGCCGAGGACCGTGCGCAGCTTGCTGTAGACGAGCCGGTCGAAGACCTTGTGCTTGATCTTCAGGCCGACGGACGGCCCCGACGGCGTGTCCAGCGCGCTGCTGTACGCGATGGCGGTGTCCGCCGCCTTGTCGAAGATCTTGCCCTTGCCGTCGGCCTGCGCCTTGGCGCGCGCCGAGTTGTAGACCTTCTCGAAGACGCGCGGCACACCGAGGATCAGCGTCGGCCGGAAGGCGGCCAGCTCGTCGGTGAGGTTCTTGATGTCGGGGACGCAGCCCAGCTTGATCGGCGCGATCATCGGCGCGACCTGCACCAGCCGCCCGAAGACATGGGCGAGGGGCAGGAAGAGGAGGACGGAGCACTCACCGGTGCGGAACAGGGGGCGCAGGCGCTCGACCACGTTCCCGCACTCGGCGAAGAAGCTGCGGTGGGTGAGGACGCAGCCCTTGGGGCGGCCGGTGGTGCCGGAGGTGTAGACGATGGTCGCGGGGTCGTCGGCCTTCGCGATCGAGCCGCGCTCCCCGACGGCGCGGTCGGTGACGTCCTGGCCGAGGCGCCCCAGTTCCTCCACGCCGCCGGCGTCGATCTGCCAGACGTTCTTGAGGGCGGGCAGCGCCTCGCGCACCGACTCGACGACGGCCGAGTGCCCGGCCGACTCCACGACGCAGGCGGTGGCCCCCGAGTCGCTGAGGATCCACTGCACCTGCTCCGGCGAGCTGGTCTCGTACACCGGCACGGTGATCGCGCCCGCGCTCCAGATGGCGAAGTCCAGCAGCGTCCACTCGTAGCGGGTGCGGGACATGAGGCCGACCCGGTCGCCCGGCTGGACACCGGACGCGATCAGGCCCTTGGCGGCGGAGTGCACCTCGGCGAGGAAGTCGCGGGCGGTCACGTCCTGCCAGGCGCCCGACACCTTGCGGGAGATGACGGCGACGTCGGGATGCTGCGCGGCGTTTCTGCGGACGATGTCGGTCAGGTTTCCGTCCGCGGGGACCTCGTACAAGGCCGGAAGGCTGAACTCGCGCAAGACTGCTGCTCCTCATAGGGCGCCGGCGCCACGACACTGTGTGATGCGACGGTGCGGTCCAAGGCTCGGGCTGGTGCTCGGGAGGTGGTTGAAATCCTGAGCACGACTGGACTGCCCGGACGTTACCCGTCGGTATGCGTTCTCCGACAGGGGGTCCCCGCGAGATGTTCGACGCGTCACACGGATGGGGTTTCCTTTGCGCACAGTAGTCGACGGATCAACCGACCAGCCAGTAACCGCAGGTCCGACCGCCACTGTTCACAAGAGGCGCGCGCTGCTTACGCTTGATCACCATGGCACCCACACCGGCCCGTAACACGAGCACGCGCGTCCACGTGGTGAGCGACGTGCACGGCAACGCCCGCGACCTGGCCAGGGCCGGCGAGGGCGCCGACGCCCTGATCTGCCTCGGCGACCTGGTCCTCTTCCTCGACTACGCCGACCACTCGCGCGGCATCTTCCCCGACCTGTTCGGCGTCGCGAACGCCGACCGCATCGTCGAGCTGCGCACCGCCCGCCGCTTCGCCGAGGCGCGGGAGTTCGGGGCGGGGCTGTGGGCGGGCGTCGGCGAGGACCGGTCGAAGCTGATCGAGGGGGCGGTGCGCAAGCAGTACGCCGAACTGTTCGCCGCCTTCCCCACCCCGACGTACGCCACCTACGGCAACGTCGACATGCCGCCGCTGTGGCCCGAGTACGCCCGCCCCGGCACGACCGTGCTCGACGGGGAGCGGGTGGAGATCGGCGGCCGGGTCTTCGGCTTCGTCGGCGGCGGCCTGCGCAGCCCGATGCGCACGCCGTACGAGATCAGCGACGAGGAGTACGCCGCGAAGATCGAGGCCGTCGGCGAGGTGGACGTGCTGTGCACCCACATCCCGCCCCAGGTGCCGGACCTGGTCTACGACACGGTGGCGCGGCGCTTCGAACGGGGCAGCCGGGCGCTGCTGGACGCGATCCGGCGGACCCGGCCCCGGTACGCGCTGTTCGGGCACGTGCACCAGCCCCTGGCCCGCCGCATGCGCATCGGCGCCACCGAGTGCGTGAACGTCGGCCACTTCGCGTCGACCGGGCGGCCGTGGGTGCTGGAGTGGTGATTTTTCCGACCGGGGCCGCACAGGCAGGTGGTGGCCGTCGCGGCGTCCGTGCGCGATAGCCTTCACGCGGCACACACGTGCGCCCCACGGGCGCACGGGACCCGAGACGACTCACGACGACACCTGTACCGGCCCGCATCCGGAGGAGCCACGGCGATGGCGGAACACACCAGCTCGAGCATCACCATCGAGGCGGCACCCGCCTACGTCATGTCGGTGATCGCGGACTTCGCCCGCTACCCGGACTGGACCGGCGAGGTGAAGGAGGCCGAGGTCCTCGCCAGCGACGGCCAGGGGCGCGCCGAACAGGTCCGGCTGGTCATGGACGCCGGCGCGATCAAGGACGACCAGACGCTGGCGTACACCTGGACCGGCGAGCACGAGGTGTCCTGGACGCTGGTGAAGTCGCAGATGCTGCGCTCACTCGACGGCTCCTACCTGCTCCGCCCGGCGGGCACGGGCACCGAGGTCACCTACCGGCTCACCGTCGACGTCAAGATCCCCATGCTCGGCATGATCAAGCGCAAGGCCGAGAAGGTCATCATCGACCGCGCGCTGGCGGGCCTGAAGAAGCGAGTGGAAACCCCGGCGAAGTAGCCGTCGCCGCAGCGGGTGCTCCGCCGCGGCCGACCGTGCCGCTCGGGCGGCACCCGTCCGCAGGAGAGCGCACCCCGCCACGCCGGGCTGCGACACCCACCCCGGCCCGCACGGACCCCGCACCCCTTCGACGCCGGACGCGACCACTCGCACGCGGGCTGGACGTGGCCACCCGCACGCTGGCCGGACGTGGCCACCCGCACGCGGGCTGGACGTGGCCACCCGCACGCACGCCGGACGTGGCCACCCGCACGCGGGCTGGACGTGGCCACCCGCACGCACGCCGGACGTGGCCACCCGCACGCACGCCGGACGTGGCCACCCGCACGCGGGCTGGACGTGGCCACCCGCACGCACGCTGGACGCGGCCCCCGCACCCACGCCGGACGCGGCCCCCGCACCCACGCCGGACGCGGCCCCCGCACCCACGCCGGTCACGAGCCGACCAGGCGTCCCGCGAAGGTAGCGTTCAGCCTCATGCGCACCATCCTGATCACAGGCCCCGGCGGCAGCGGCCGTACCACCGTCGCGGCCGCCACCGCGCTCGCCGCCGCCCGGCAGGGCACCCGCACCCTGCTGCTCGGCACCGACCGCGACGACACCCTCGGCGCCGCGCTCGGGGTGCGCACCGGCCCGGCGCCGACGACCGTCGAACCCCACCTCACCGTCTGGCGGCCGGACGCCGCCCAGGGGTTCCGGGACGGCCTCGCCGCGCTCCAGGACCGCGCCTCCTCCGCCCTCGACCTCCTCGGCGCCGCCCGCCTCGACCCCGAGGAACTCACCCCCCTCCCCGGCGCCGACGAACTCGCCCTGCTGCGCGCCCTGCGCGACGCCGCCCTCGCCGAGCGGCACGATCTCCTCGTCGTCGACCTCCCGCCCGCCCCGCGCGCCCTCGCCCTGCTCGCCGCCCCCGAGGAGCTGCGCCGCTGCCTGCGCCGGCTGCTGCCCCCCGAGCGGCAGGCGGCCCGTGCCCTGCGCCCCGTCCTCGGCAAGCTCGCGGGCGTCCCCATGCCCGCCGAGGCGCTGTACGAGGCCGCGGCCCGCTGGGACCTGGAACTCGCCGCCGCCGAAGCCGTCGTCGCCGACCGGAACACCGTCGCGCGGCTGGTCGCCGAACCCGGCCCGGCGGGCGCCGACGCCATCCACGCCACCGTCCTCGGCCTCGCCCTGCGCGGCCTCCGTACCGACCTGCTGGTCGCCAACCGCGTCCTGCCCGAGGAGGTCCCGGCCGACAGCTGGCTCACCGGCCCCCTCGCCCAGCAGCGCAAGACGCTGGAGGAGTGGCGGGGCACGTACGACGTCCGCGCGCTCCCGCACCTCGGCCGCGATCCGCGCGGCACCGACGACCTCGCCGCGCTCGGTGCGCCGGGCCCCGGCCCGGCCGTCACCCCGGTCGAGTGGCCCGTCACCGACCGGCTGGCCGAGGACGGCGTCCTGGTCTGGCGCATCCCGCTGCCCGGCGCCGTACGCGAGGAACTCGACCTGGTCCGCCGCGGGGACGAACTGGTCGTCGCCGCCGGACCGTTCCGCCGGATCGTTCCGCTGCCGTCCGCGCTGCGCCGCTGCACCGTCGAGGGGGCCGCGCTGCGGGAGGGCACGCTCGCCGTCCGGTTCGCGCCTGACCCGCAGCTGTGGCCGCGGGGGCGCTGATCCCGCCACGGGGCCCGAGTCCGTTCGGGTAACGTCGTAAGGACGAAACGTAGTCAGGAGTCCGTCATGAGCGAACAGCTCCCCCCGTCCGAGGCCCCCCGCCCCGACGAGGCCGACGGGGCCGACGCCGCGCGACCGAGCGACGCCGACGCCTGGGCGACGGCGTGCGCCGAGGACCTGGAGTCGGAGAAGGCCCGCCGCCGTGCCGAGTACGGGGTACCGCCCGGCTCGGCCGCCGAGGAGCTGCGCCGGCTCGTCGACACCGTGGCGGACAAGCTGTCCGGCCTCCAGTCCCCGCTGCTCGGCCAGGTCGCCGGACCCGCCGCCCAGCAGGTGTTCCGGCAGGTCGTCCAGCAGGCCAGGGCCGCCGTCGAACCGGTCATCGAGCGCAACCCGGACGTCTTCGACCACCTCGCCGCCGCCGGCGGCGAACTCCTCGCCGCCTACCGCTCCGCCGTCCAGGACCAGGAACGCCGCTGGACCACCGGCGACTCCCCGGCCAAGGACCCGCGCGACCCCCGCGACCAGGCCGAACGCCGGGACGGCGGCGGCGACGACGGCGACGAGGGCACCGGCCCGGGCCAGCGCATCGACCTGGACTGAGCCCCGCCTCGGGTACGGTTGCCCATAGCGGGGCTCGACCGAACTGAGGGATTCATGGGACTCACCATCGGCGTCGACATCGGCGGCACGAAGATCGCGGCCGGCGTGGTCGACGAGGAAGGCAACATCCTCTCGACCCACAAGGTGCCGACCCCCAGCACACCCGAGGCCATCGTGGACGCCATCGCCTCCGCGGTGGAGGGCGCACGCGTGGGGCACGAGATCGTCGGAGTGGGCATCGGCGCCGCCGGATACGTCAACCGCCAGCGCTCCACGGTCTACTTCGCGCCCAACATCGACTGGCGCCAGGAACCGCTCAAGGAGAAGGTCGAGGCCCGCGTCGGCCTCCCGGTCGTCGTGGAGAACGACGCCAACGCGGCCGCCTGGGGCGAGTACAAGTTCGGTGGTGGCAAGGGCCACCGCAACGTCATCTGCATCACCCTCGGCACCGGCCTCGGCGGCGGCATCATCATCGGCAACAAGCTGCGCCGCGGTCACTTCGGCGTGGCCGCCGAGTTCGGCCACATCCGCATGGTGCCGGACGGGCTGCTGTGCGGCTGCGGCTCGCAGGGCTGCTGGGAGCAGTACGCCTCCGGGCGGGCCCTGGTGAGGTACGCCAAGCAGCGCGCCAACGCCACCCCCGAGCGCGCCGAGGTGCTGCTCGCGCTCGGCGACGGCACCCCCGAGGGCATCGAGGGCAAGCACATCTCCGTGGCCGCCCGCCAGGGCTGCCCGGTCGCCGTCGACTCCTACCGTGAACTGGCCCGCTGGGCCGGCGCCGGCCTCGCCGACCTGGCCTCCCTCTTCGACCCGTCCGCCTTCATCGTCGGCGGCGGCCTCTCCGACGAGGGGGACCTGGTCCTCGACCCGATCCGCAAGTCCTACAAGCGGTGGCTGGTCGGCGGCAACTGGCGCCCGGTCGCCGACGTGGTCGCCGCACAACTCGGCAACAAGGCGGGCCTGGTCGGTGCGGCCGACCTGGCCCGGGAGCCCGACCCGATCATGTAGACCGAGGATCGCCGTACGCCCAAGGGGCGCGGGGAACTGCGCGACAGGCCACGACGCACCGGCGGTCGCCCACCAACCCCGCGCCCCGGGCTGTCCGGCGCAAGATCCGCGGTCCCGTAAATTGACCGCATGGCGACATCCCTCCCCCCGCTCCCCAACTCCCGTACCGAACCAGACGGTTCCGCCGTCCTCCGCGTCCTCAGCTACAACATCCGCTCGATGCGCGACGACACCGACGCCCTCGCCCGCGTCATCACCGCCTGCGCCCCCGACCTCGTCCTCCTCCAGGAGGCCCCCCGCTTCTTCCGGTGGCGCAAGAAGCTCACCCGGCTCGCCGACGCCTCCGGCCTGGTGCTGCTCTCCGGTGGCGCCCCCGCGGCCGGCCCCGCGCTGCTGTGCTCCCTGCGGGCCACCGTCGAGCGCACCGAGGACGTGCTGCTCCCGCTCACCCCCGGCCGGCACCGGCGGGGCCTCGCCACCGCCGTGGTCCGGTTCGGCGGCGCCCGCCTCGGTGTCCTGAGCTGCCACCTCTCCCTGGAGGCGGAGGAGCGCCACGAGCAGGCGGGCCTGCTCCTCGACCGGCTGGCCGCCCTGGACGTCCCGCACGCGGTCGCGGGCGGCGACCTCAACGAGCGCCCCGGCGGCCGCACCTTCCGGCGCCTCGGCGACGGCCTGCGGGACTGCTGGACCGCCGCGCCCTGGGGCGGCGAGTACACGTTCACACCCACGGCGCCCGACCGCCGCATCGACGCCGTCTTCGTCACCGAGGGCGTCGAGGTGCTGGGCTGCGGCGTGCCGCTGGGACTGGCCGGGGTGGCCGAGGCGGACCTGAGGGCGGCCACGGACCACCTCCCGGTCCTGACCGCCCTCCGCGTACCCGCGACGCCCTGAGCCCGGGCGCCGCTGAGCCCGGGCGCCGGCCGAGCGTCGACAGACCCTAGACCACCGCGCCCCGCCCGGGATCGTCGTCGTCCTCGTCGTCCGTCCGCATCCGCATGACCAGCGTGGCGAAGCCGCCGAGGAAACCGCCGATGCTGAGGGTCGTCAGCCACCAGGTCATGTCCCAGCCGAACAGCACCGCCAGCAGGAGCAGCACGGGCCCGCCGAGCACGCCCAGCCAGGCGAACTTCGCGGTGGGGTCCGCCTCGGGCAGCGGCGGCGGCTCGGGCGGCACGAAGTGGCCCTCGTCGTCCTCGTCGAAGTCGTCGTCGGACGGCTCGGCCGGCGTGTGGTCGCGGGGACCGACGCCGGGCGCGAACGCGACGGAGCTGCCCAGCGGCCGGGCCGAGGACGGCTGGTCCGGCGCGGGCTTCTCGTCGTTCGTCTCGGGCTCCAGGAGCGCCAGGTCCTCGACCGACTTGAACGGCTTCGCGCCCGGCGGGTCCGGGGGCTCGTCCCCGTACCCGGCGACGATCGCGGCCCAGGCGGCGTCCTCGTCGAGGGGCACGCCGCCCTGCTCCTCGGGCCCGCGGTCCGCCGCGCGCTCCCGCCCCTCGGGGTGCTCCCGCTCCCGCTCCTCGCGGTCCTCGCGGTCGGAGTCGTGCTCAGCCACCTGCGGCCGTCCCTTCCTTGCCGATGCCGGGCTCCGGCTCCCTGACGGAACCGGGCGCGAGCCGGCCGATGAACGCGACGCTCTCCGCGAAGATCCGGTCCGCATCGTGGTCCAACGTCGCCACGTGGTAGCTCTGTTCCAGCAGGACCTCCGTCACGTCCGTGGAGGACACCCGGCCGAGGATCCGCGCCGAGTCGGCCGGCGGCACCACGTGGTCCTGCGGGCTGCGCAGCAACAGCAGCGGCTGCGTCACCTGCGGCAGGTCGCCGTCGGCGAGACGGAAGTACGAGCGCAGCGAGTGCGCCGCGTGCAGCGGCACCCTGTCGTAGCCCAGCTCCGAGCCGAGCGGCTTGGCGATGTCGCTGGCGATGCCCTTCGTCGCCGGCAGCAGATGGCGCACGAGGGGCAGGGCGTGCTGGGCCACGCCGTGCATCCGGTTCGCCGGGTTGACGACCATGACGCCCAAGACCGCGTCCCCGTGCTTGGCGGCGAGCCGCAGCGCCAGCGCGCCGCCCATCGACAGGCCGGCCACGAAGACCCGCGCGCAGCGCTCGCGCAGGGCGCGCAGCTCGCGGTCCACCTCCGCGTACCAGTCCTGCCAGCCGGTGACCTGCATGTCCTGCCAGCGGGTGCCGTGCCCGGGCAGCAGGGGCAGCGCGACGGTCAGGTCGCGGGCGGCGAGATACCGCGCCCAGGGGCGCAGCGACTGCGGGGAACCGGTGAAGCCGTGACAGAGGAGGACGCCGGTCTCCCCGCCCTCGTGGCGGAACGGCTCGGCTCCGGGCAGGACCGACACGTCTCGGTCTCCTGTCGTCAGATACTTGCGGGTACTTCACCGTACGCGACCGCACTGACACCGACCAGGGCCGTCGGGGCCATTGACGGTGCCCCGGGATAGAGTCTGACCCACAGACACAGGAGGCAATCGGTTGTTGTACGGCGCGATGAAGGTCACCGTCGGGGGTTCGCTGAAGCTCGCCTTCCGGCCCTGGGTGGAGGGCCTGGAGCACATCCCGGCCGACGGCCCCGCCATTCTGGCGAGCAACCACCTGTCGTTCTCCGACTCGTTCTTCCTGCCCGCCGTCCTCGACCGCAAGGTGACCTTCATCGCCAAGGCCGAGTACTTCAACACCCCCGGCGTCAAGGGACGGCTCACCGCCGCGTTCTTCAAGGGCGTCGGCCAGCTCCCGGTGGACCGCTCCGGCGTGCGCGGCGCCGGCGAGGCCGCCATCCGCAGCGGCATAGAGGTCCTGGAGCGCGGTGAGCTGTTCGGCATCTACCCCGAGGGCACGCGCTCGCCCGACGGCCGCCTCTACCGGGGCAAGCCGGGCGGGCTCGCGCGCGTCGCGCTGGCCACCGGCGCGCCCGTGATCCCGGTCGCCATGATCGACACCGAGAAGATCCAGCCGCCCGGCCAGGTGGTGCCGAAGCTGATGCGGCCCGGCATCCGCATCGGCCGGCCCCTGGACTTCTCCCGCTACCAGGGCATGGAGCACGACCGCTTCGTGCTCCGCGCGGTGACCGACGAGGTCATGTACGAGATCATGAAGCTCTCCGGCCAGGAGTACGTCGACATGTACGCGACCGCGATGAAGCGGCAGATCGCGGACGCGGCCAAGGCCGAGAAGGAGGCGGGCAAGGCGGCGAAGGCCGCACTCGCCCAGGCGGAGAAGGCCGAGAAGGACGAAAAGGCCGGGAAGGACGACAAGGCCGGCAAGGCCGACAAGGCCGAGACTGCCGAGAAGGACCCGACCGGGTCGTAGCCCCGGAGACCGGTATCCCGGGGGAGGGGGAGGGGGGACATGGCCAGGCGCGAGAGAGTCATGCGGATGTCGGTCGAACAGCCGCTGTGGCGCGCGCTCGCCGGCTACCGCGTGCTGACCATGCTGTACGCGATCGGCTTCTTCGCCACCGCCTACTCCGGCTTCACCCGCCCCTGGCTCGCCGTCGCCTACTACGCCCTCCTGTTCGTCTGGACCCTCGCCACCCTGCCGAAGGTCGCGGGCGCCGCGAGCTGCACCAAGCGCTTCCTCGCCGCCGACCTCACCATCGCCGTCACCGGCATCCTGCTGACGCCCCTCGCCGACGCCCACGAGCGGGTCATGGACGGCGGCCCCACCCTGCCGTCGATATGGACCGCCGGGTCCGTCCTGGCCTTCGCCATCAAGGGCGGCTGGCGCTGGGCGGCCGTCGCCTCCACCCTGGTCGCCGTCGCCAACCTGGTCGAACGCGGCACCCCGGCCCGCGACACCGTGCACAACGTGATCCTCGTCTGGGTCGCCTCCATCGCCATCGGCTACGTCGTCGAGGTCGCCCGCGCCTCCGAGCGCACCCTCGCCCGCGCCCTGGAGATCGAGGCGGCCACCAGGGAACGCGAACGGCTCGCGCGGGACATCCACGACAGCGTCCTCCAGGTGCTGGCCATGGTGCAGCGGCGCGGCGCCGTCATCGGCGGCGAGGCGGCCGAGCTGGGCCGGATGGCCGGTGAGCAGGAGGTGGCGCTGCGCACCCTGGTCTCCGGCGGCCTGGTGCCGGTCTCCCGCGTCTCCGAGGACACCGCCGAGGGCGCGGTCGTCCGGGCGGTGGAGGAACCGGATCCGGCGGACCCGGACGGCCCCGTCGACCTGCGGACCCTGCTCGCCCCGTACGCCGGCTCCCTCGTGCACCTGGCCGAGCCGGGCGCGCCCGTCCCGCTGGCCCCGGCCGCGGCGCGGGAGCTGGCGGCGGCCGTGGGGGCCGCCCTGGACAACGTACGCGTGCACGTCGGCGAGCGGGCGCGGGCCTGGATCCTGGTCGAGGACGAGCCCGACGAGGTGATCGTCACCGTCCGCGACGAGGGACCGGGCATCCCGGACGGGCGGCTCGCCGAGGCCGAGGGCGAGGGGCGGCTCGGGGTCGCCCTGTCGATCCGGGGCCGGCTGCGCGACCTCGGCGGCACGGCCGAACTGATCTCGGTGCCCGGCCAGGGCACGGAGGTCGAACTGAGGGCACCGAAGGAAACCGGCGGCGGCGCCGCCCGGGGGAAGGCAGCGGACCATGAGTGAACGACGGGAACCGATCAAGGTCATGGTGGTCGACGACCACCCGATGTGGCGCGACGCGGTCGCCCGGGACCTGGCCGAGTCCGGCTTCGACGTGGTCGCCACCGCGGGCGACGGGGACCAGGCGGTGCGCCGCGCCCGGGCCGCCGCGCCCGAGGTCCTCGTCCTCGACCTCAACCTGCCCGGCAAGCCCGGCGTCCAGGTCTGCAAGGAGGTCGTCGGCGCCGACCCGAGGCTGCGCGTCCTCGTCCTCTCGGCGAGCGGGGAGCACGCCGACGTGCTGGAGGCGGTGAAGTCCGGCGCGACCGGCTACCTGCTGAAGTCGGCGTCCACCGAGGAGTTGCAGGACGCGGTGCGCCGTACGGCCGTCGGCGACCCGGTGTTCACGCCGGGACTGGCCGGCCTGGTCCTCGGCGAGTACCGCCGCCTCGCCTCCGAACCCGCCCCCGCCGCGGACGCCGGTGAACCCGGGGCGCCCCGGCTCACCGACCGGGAGACCGAGGTGCTGCGCCTGGTCGCCAAGGGCCTGAGCTACAAGCAGATCGCCGAGCGCCTCGTGATCTCCCACCGCACCGTGCAGAACCACGTCCAGAACACCCTGGGCAAGCTCCAGCTGCACAACCGGGTCGAGCTGGTGCGGTACGCGATAGAACGCGGTCTGGACGACGCCTGACCCCACGCGGGACAGTGGCCCCAACCACTCACCCTCCCAAAGGGGTTGTGCGATGAAGGTCGGAGTACTGACCGGAGGCGGCGACTGCCCCGGGCTCAACGCCGTCATCAGGGCCATCGTCCGCAAGGGAGTCCAGGAGTACGGCTACGAGTTCACCGGCTTCCGGGACGGCTGGCGCGGCCCCCTGGAGGGCGACACCGTCCGCCTCGACATCCCGGCCGTCCGCGGCATCCTGCCCCGCGGCGGCACCATCCTCGGTTCCTCGCGCACCAATCCGCTCCAGCAGGAGCAGGGCATCCGGCGCATCAAGGAGAACCTGGCGAAGCTCGACGTGGAGGCGCTCGTCGTCATCGGCGGCGAGGACACCCTCGGTGTCGCCACCCGGCTCGCCGACGAGTACGGCGTGCCCTGCGTCGGCGTTCCCAAGACCATCGACAACGACCTGTCCGCCACCGACTACACCTTCGGCTTCGACACCGCGGTCGGCATCGCCACGGAGGCCATCGACCGGCTGCACACCACCGCCGAGTCCCACATGCGGGTCCTCGTCGTCGAGGTCATGGGCCGGCACGCCGGCTGGATCGCCCTGCACTCGGGCCTGGCCGGCGGCGCCAACGTCATCCTCATCCCCGAGCAGCGCTTCGACGTCGAGCAGGTGTGCGCCTGGGTGACCTCCCGGTTCCGGGCGTCCTACGCCCCGATCGTGGTCGTCGCCGAGGGCGCGATGCCGCGCGACGGCGACATGGTGCTCAAGGACGAGTCGCTCGACTCCTACGGCCACGTCCGGCTGTCCGGAGTCGGCGAATGGCTGGCCAAACAGATCGAGAAGCGCACCGGCAACGAGGCCCGCACCACCGTCCTCGGCCACGTCCAGCGCGGTGGCACGCCCAGCGCCTTCGACCGCTGGCTCGCCACCCGTTTCGGGCTGCACGCCATCGACTGCGTGCGCGACGGCGACTTCGGCAAGATGGTCGCCCTGCGCGGCACGGACATCGTCCGCGTCCCGATCGCCGACGCCACGGTCCGCCTGAAGACCGTCGACCCCAGGCTGTACGAGGAGGTGGGCGTCTTCTTCGGCTGATCAGCTGACCGGCTGACCGGCCGACTGTACGACCGGCTGACCGGCGACTCCGGGCGGCAAGTCGTATATTCGGCCCGGAGTCCACCGGAAGGGGAGCGGTCATGGAGATCCTGGCCTTCGGCGTCCAGGCCGACGAGCAGCCCCTGATCGAGCGGGCCTTCCGCGACGCCGAGGAGGTCCGTTGCCTGGACGTCTTCCTCAACGAGGACACCGCCCCCATCGCGGCCGGCCACGAGATCATCTCGACGTCCGTCAACGCCGACCTCGGCGAGGGCGTCCTGGAGATCCTCGCGGCCGGCGGCACCCGGATGGTGGCCCAGCGCTCCACCGGCTTCAACAACATCGACCTGGACACCGCCGAGCGGCTCGGCCTGACCGTGGCGAGGGTGTCGTACTACTCGCCGTACTCGGTCGCCGAATTCGCCTGGGCGCTGGCCATGGCCGTCAACCGCCGGATCGTCCGCGCCTCCACCCGCACCCGCGACTTCGACTTCCGCCTGCACGGCCTGATGGGCCGGGACATGCACGGCCGCACCGCCGGTGTCGTCGGCACCGGCAAGATCGGCGAGGCCTTCGCCCGGATCGCCCACGGATTCGGCATGCGCCTGCTCGGCTGGGACGTCGCCGAGAACCCCGCCTGCGCGGAACTCGGCATGCGCTACGTCCCGAAGGACGAGCTGCTCGCCCGGTCCGACCTGATCACCCTCCACGTCCCGCTGGTGGCCGAGACCCGGCACCTGATCGACGCGGCCGCCCTCAAGTCGATGCGCGACGACGCGATCCTGGTCAACTCCAGCCGCGGCGGCCTGATCGACACCGCCGCGCTCGTCGGCGAGCTGCGCGCCGGCCGTCTCGCGGGCGTGGGCCTGGACGTCTACGAGGCGGAGGCGGGCCTGTTCTTCCTCGACAAGTCGCTGGAACCCCTTGAGGACGACACCCTGGCCCGCCTCGTCACCTTTCCGAACGTCCTGGTCACCTCGCACCAGGCGTACTACACCGAGGACGCCGTCGGCCAGATCGTCGACGCGACGGCGCGCAACGTGCTCGACTACCGGGAGGGCCGCCGCTCGGAGAACGTGCTGGTCCCGCGCAGCTGACCGGCCAGCTCCCGCACGATCGCGGCGCCGTTCAGCGTCAGCACCGACTCGGGGTGGAACTGGACCCCGGCGAAGCCCGGCCCGCGCAGCGCGTGCACCTCGCCGTTCGCGGCGCGGCTCACCCCGATGCCGTGCGCGGCCAGCTCGGCGGCCGTCGCGTCGTCGCAGTGCGCGGTGAAGCTGTTGTAGAAGCCGACCGTCTCGCGCCGCCCGAAGAGGTCGATCTCCGTCTGCGCCCCCTGGTACGGCACCTCCTTGCGGACGAGGTCCAGACCCAGCTCCGCCGCGATCAGCTCGTGCCCGAGGCAGACGCCGAGGACACCGTGCCGGTGGTCCCGGACCACCTCGGCGGTCAGGGCGCGCAGGAAGCGCATCTTCGGGTCGTCGGGGTCCGACGGGTCACCGGGCCCCGGCCCCAGGACCACCGGCCCCTCGTGCCCGAGCACCGCCTCGCGCAGCCCCGGTTCGTCGTACCGCCGTACGCTCACCGCGAGCCCCGACGAGCGCAGCACATGCGCGAGCATCGCCGTGAAGGTGTCCTCGCCGTCGACGACCAGGGCGTGCCCGGCGAGCGCGTCGGCCGGTTCCTGCATCCGCAGCCAGAACGGGGCCAGCGAGGCCCGGCGCCCGTCCAGAGCCGCCCGCACCCTGGGGTCGTCGGCCAGCCTCGGCCGGCCCGCCTCCGCACGCGGCCGGGACGGGCGTACGCCGAGGGCCGCCAGTACCCCGGCAGCCTTGGCGTGGGTCTCCGCGACCTCGCCCGCCGGGTCCGAGCCGCGCACCAGCGTGGCGCCGACCGGCACCCGCAGCCGCCCGTCGGCGTCGATGTCGGCGGTACGGATCAGGATGGGGGAGTCGAGGGTCTGGGCGCCGCCGGAATCACGCCCCAGCAGCGCCAGCGCCCCCGCGTAGTAGCCGCGCCCCCCGGCCTCGTGCCGCGAGATGACCCGGCAGGCGTTCTGCACCGGAGAGCCGGTGACCGTCGCCGCGAACATCGTCTCCTTCAGCACCTCCCGCGCGTCCAGCGAGGAACGGCCGCGCAGCTCGTACTCGGTGTGCGCGAGGTGCGCCATCTCCTTCAGCCGCGGCCCGACGACCACACCCCCCATGTCGCCGACGGTGCACATCATCTTCAGCTCCTCGTCGACGACCATCGACAGCTCCTCGATCTCCTTGCCGTCGGCGAGGAAGCGGAGCAGGTGCTCGGGCGTGGGTCCCCCGGCGGGGTAGCGGTACGTCCCGCTGATCGGGTTCATGACGACCGTGCCGCCGGACATCCGCACGTGCACCTCGGGGCTGGCCCCCACCAGCGTGCGGTCCCCGGTGTGCACGACGAACGTCCAGTACGCGCCCCGCTCACCCTCCAGCAGCCGCCGGAACAGCGCCAGCGCGTCGGCCCGCCCGAACCCCGCGACACGGCCCCCGTACGTCCGCCGGATCACGAAGTTGGCGCCCTCGCCGGCCCCGATCTCCTCCTCCAGCACCCGGCCGACGATCTCCGCGTACTCCTCGTCGCCGACGTCGAAACCGCCGCCCTCGACGTGGACCTCGTGCGCGGGGAGCCGGTCCAGGGCCTCGGCGAGCGGGATGTCGTGCCGCTCCTCGGGGGTCAGCACGAGCAGCGGCGTGCCGTCGTCGCGGACGTCGAAGCCGCGCTCGCGGATCTGCCGGAACGGGACGAGCGCCAGTCCCTCGTCGGGCAGGCCGGCGAGTCTGTCGCGCTCGGTCACCGGGCCGAGCAGCAGTTCCACGGTGTCGTGATCGTGGCCCGGGGTGCGGCGGCGGAGCAGGGCGAACGGGCGGGAGTCGGCCAGGAGGCCGTCGAGCGGTGTCATGAGTCCGTGTCCTTCTCGGTTCGTCGGAGAGAGGAACGGACCCCGGTCGCGGAAACACCGAAGGCCGCCCCTCGGGCGGCCTTCGCGAGTCTTACGTCACGCGCAGTCAGCGGGCCGCCGGATGAGCGGTCCACCACCAGTTCTGGATCGAGTGCGCGAACATGCCGCAGACCCTACTGCATCCGCGCGCGGCGCCGCGGCACATCCCGGGACACGGGACGACCGCGGCGCCGCCCGCCACGTCAGACGATCATGTCGTACGTGTTCCACCCGCCGCCGATCCTGGACCGGCCCTCGAAGGGCTTCGCGGCGTTGCCGGTGCCCTGGTAGAACCAGAGGACGCCGTCCTTGCCCCGGGCGACCAGGTCGGGCACCCCGTCGCGGTTCAGGTCGCTGGGGCCGCGCAGCACGTCGTAGACGGACCAGCCGCCGCCGACCCTGCTCATGGCCTCGAAGGGCTTCGCGGCGTCGCCGGTGCCCCGGTAGAGCCAGAGCACCCCGCCCTTGTCGCGGGCGACCAGGTCGGCCCGGCCGTCACCCGTGAGGTCGCCGGTGTCGGCCAGCGCGTTGAAGACGGACCACCCGCCGCCGATCCTGGACCGGCTCTCGAAGGGCTTCGCGGCGTCACCGGTGCCCTGGTAGAGCCAGAGGACGCCGCTCTTGTCCCGGGCGACCAGGTCGGCCCTGCCGTCACCCGTGAGGTCCCGGGCGCCGGTGATCGTGTCGTACACCGACCAGCCGCCGCCGACCCGGGTGCGCTTCTGGAACGGCTCCGTCAGGTCGCCGCTGCCCTTGTAGTACCAGAGGACCCCGCTCTTGTCGCGGGCCACCGCGTCGCCGGTGCCGTCGGCGCGCAGCGCCGTGAGCGTCGTCACCGCGTCGTAGGCGTTCCAGCCGCCGCCGACGCGGAAGCGGCCGAAGAACGGGGCGGTGGCGCCGCCGGTGCCCTGGTACTGCCACAGCACGCCCGAGGCGTCCCGGCCGAGGATGTCGTACCGGTCGGTGCCGGGGTCGGGCGCGGTGCCCTTGACCAGCTGGACGTCGGCCGTGCGGACGTAGCCGATGCGGTGGTTGTAGCGGATCGGGTAGTACGTGGTGTCGCCCACGACCACCGTGCGCGAACCCTCGCCCGAGCCGTCGATGTTGCCGCTGTTGTAGTACGAGCCCTTAAGGGCCCCGCCGGCCGGCGCGTACTTCTGCCCGGCCAGGACGCCGTACTTCGTCAGCGACTCGTTGTTCTTGCTCTGGACCGGCACTCCGGTGCCCGCGTACGCGCTGTCCTCGGGGTAGGCGCGCCCGTACACCGGGACGGAGCCGGCCCCCGCCTTGGGCGTGACGACGTCCGGTGTACCGACGGAGGTGGCGAACTGGCCGCCCCGGTTGTGGAACCAGGCCTTCTTGCCGCCGTACCAGATGGCCGTCCAGTCCTGCCGGGCCTCGGCGACCACGAACTCGCCGCCGGCCAGGACCTTGTTGGCCCAGTTCCAGCCCTCGGTCCAGGTCTGGCTGCCCAGGTACGGGTCGGTCAGCGTGGCCGAGGAGGTGGACGGCGAGGAGTACAGGTACGTGAAGTTCGCCGGCTGCCCGGGGACCGCGGAGCCGCCGTTGGTGATCTTCGGCTGGTTCGCCGTGGTGAACGGCGGAACGACGCGGACCACCTGGCCGGCCCGGTACGGGCCGCCCGGGCCCTCGGCGCCGGTGGGGGCGCCCATCAGATCCATGTAGTGGTTCCAGTCCCAGAACGGGCCCGGGTCCCAGTGCTGCGACTTCACGTTGCCGTCCAGGACGCCCGGCACCTCGTCGTGGCCGATGATGTGCTCACGGTCCAGCGGGATGTCGTACTTGCCGGCCAGGTACTTCACCAGCGCGGCCGAGGACTCGTACTGCGGCTCCGTGTACCAGCTGCCGTCCTTGATCGCGTAGCCCTCGTGCTCCACGCCGATCGAGTGCATGTTGAGGGTCTTGTTGGCCGCGTGCCACGCCTCGTTCTTGTTCTCGACCATCTGGGTGACCAGACCGTCGGAGGCGCGGATCAGGTAGTGGGCGCTGGCGTACGACAGGGAGTTCTGGAAGACGCCGAGCGCGCTGCTGTAACTGCCCTCGGTGTCGTGGATCACGATCGAGGTGATCTCGTGGCCGGCCGTGGGGCGGCTCGCGACGTTGTAGTTGCCCCAGTCGTCGATGCCGCCGTTCTGCTTGTAGGCGGCGGGACGGAAGTCGCAGTTCAGGCCGGACGGGCACTCGGGGGCCGGTGCGGCGGAGGCCGCGGCGAGCTCGAGGTCGGCCGTCCTCTTCGGCTCCACCGCCGGGGCGGCCGGCAGGGTGAGGGACTGGCCGTCGGCGGTGACCCGCTTCTCACCGGTCTTGATCGAGTCGAAGACGCGCTGCGCGAAGAGCCGCGCGCCCTTGTGGTCCGGGGCCTGGCTGGCGCGGGCTACGGCCGGGTACCAGGCGCCCGGGTCCTCGGGCAGCGAACCGGTCGCGTCCTTCTGGTACTTGGCCAGCAGCGCGGCACCCGCCCGGATGCTCTCGCCGGCGTCGCTCCGCACCTCTGCGGCCGGCGCGTCGATGAGGCCGGCCGCCTCGTCCAGGGTGTGCAGCCGGGGGTCTTCGGTGTCGACGGGCTGCTCGTCGAGGCTCTTGAGCGCCTTGTCGGCGTCGAAGTTCTTCTCGACCACCGGGTCGCCGCTGCGGTTCATGTGCTCGAGCCGGTGCTCGCGCTCCTCGGCGGAGCCGCCGTCCTCCAGGTCCTCCGGATCGACGTCGGTGAGTCCCATCACGTTGTACGCGCCGGTGGTGCTCGGCAGCCCGTCGTGGTCCTCCCAGCGCGTCTGCCGGTACGAGACCGCCATGAGCACGCTCTGCGGGACGTCGAACTCCTCCGCGGCCTGCCGGAACTCGCTCTGCAGCCGGGCGCCCGGAGCCGCCGCGGCCCGGGCGGTGTCCGCGCCCAGGAAACCGGGTGAGGCCAGGGCCAGCGTGCCGGCCGTGGCGGCGACGGCCACCGCCGAGGCGACACCGTAGACGAGCAGTCTCTTCTTCTTGCGGTCTCTGCGATGCTCCGCGCTCAAATCCCCACCCCGATACGCGTTCGACATGTACGTGAGATGTCCGTGATCAGAACCTTGATCAGAACATCGAAGGCGCGTGAGGGTACCAACCCGGTCGCCGAGACCCCCACCGGGGTCCCGTCTCATCTGTCGAGCCGGGGCGCGGAGCGCGGGTCCGGACACCGTAGGGTTGAGGGGTGACCGTGAACGCTAAGACCAGCCCGAGCGCTGGCAACACCTGGCGAGACCTGCCCGCGGCGCAGCAGCCCGAGTACCCCGACACCGAGGCTCTGCGCGCAGTGATCGCGGACCTCGAGTCGTATCCGCCGCTCGTCTTCGCGGGCGAGTGCGACCAGCTGCGCGCCCGGATGGCGGCCGTCGCCAAGGGAGAGGCGTTCCTCCTCCAGGGCGGCGACTGCGCCGAGGCCTTCGACGGCGTGTCCGCGGACCACATCCGCAACAAGCTGAAGACCCTGCTCCAGATGGGCGCCGTACTCACGTACGCCGCGTCCGTGCCCGTGGTGAAGGTCGGCCGGATCGCCGGCCAGTACTCCAAGCCGCGCTCCAAGCCGACCGAGACCCGCGACGGCGTGACCCTGCCGACCTACCGCGGCGACTCGGTCAACGGCTTCGACTTCACCGAAGAGGCCCGGATCCCGGACCCCGAGCGGCTCAAGCGCATGTACCACGCCTCGGCCTCCACGCTGAACCTGGTGCGCGCCTTCACCACCGGCGGCTACGCCGACCTGCGCCAGGTGCACGCCTGGAACCAGGACTTCGTGAAGTCCTCCCCGTCCGGGCAGCGCTACGAGCAGCTGGCCCGGGAGATCGACAGCGCGCTGAACTTCATGCGGGCCTGCGGCACCGACCCGGAGGAGTTCAAGACCGTCGAGTTCTTCTCCTCGCACGAGGCGCTGCTGCTCGACTACGAGTCGGCCCTCACCCGGGTCGACTCCCGCACGGGGCAGCTGTACGACGTCTCCGGGCACATGGTGTGGATCGGCGAGCGCACCCGGCAGCTGGACCACGCGCACATCGAGTTCGCCTCGCGGATCCGCAACCCGATCGGCATCAAGCTCGGACCCACGACGACGGCCGAGGAGGCGCTCCAGTACATCGAGCGGCTCGACCCGGAGCGTGAGCCGGGCCGGCTGACCTTCATCGTCCGCATGGGCGCCGACAAGATCCGTGACCGGCTCCCCGAGCTGGTGGAGAAGGTCACCGCCTCGGGCGCGACCGTCGCCTGGATCACCGACCCGATGCACGGCAACACCTACGAGGCGGCCTCCGGGCACAAGACCCGCCGCTTCGACGACGTGCTCGACGAGGTCAAGGGCTTCTTCGAGGTCCACAAGGCGCTCGGCACCCACCCGGGCGGCATCCACGTGGAGCTGACCGGCGACGACGTCACCGAGTGCGTGGGCGGCGGCGACGAGATCTTCGTCGACGACCTGCATCAGCGCTACGAGACGGCCTGCGACCCCCGGCTCAACCGCAGTCAGTCGCTCGACCTGGCGTTCCTGGTGGCGGAGATGTACCGGGACCAGTGAGGCTGCGCCCCTTACGGGCGGTGGAATGGGGCGCGGGTCACATGGGATCCGCGCCCCCTCCACTTTTGCCGACCCGGCCTCATGGGTAAGGTTAGGTTTGCCTCACCGACCAGTCGGGCCCTCCGGTCGTCGGTACGGCACGACCTTGTACCCCGCCCGGGAGGTGAACCGCGTGTTCGTCTGCAGCTGCTTCGGTGTCACCGAGGAACAGGTGAAGAGCCACGCGGACGCCGGTGCGTGCACGCCCCGGCAGATCGCGTCCGCCTGCAAGGCCGGCACCGACTGCGGCGGCTGCGTACGGCGCATCCAGGCGTTGCTCGGCCGCGGTGCCTGCCCCCGCCGGAGCCTGGCCGACCGGGGCGAACCGGCACTCACGGAGCTTCCGGAAGCCGCCTAGCCGGCCCTGGGCCGCCCGGCTAGAGCGAGCCGGGGCCGGACGGGTCGGGCTGGGACTGCTCGATCACCGTCGACAGGTACAGCGACTCGCCCAGCTTCTCGATCAGGTCGAGCTGGGTCTCCAGGTAGTCGATGTGGTGCTCCTCGTCGGCGAGGATCGCCTCGAACACGTTGGCCGACGTGATGTCGTGCTTGGCCCGCATCACCTCGATGCCGCGGCGCAGCCGGTCGATCGCCTCGATCTCGATCTCCCGGTCGGCCTGGAACATCTCGGTCACGCTCTGACCGACCCGCACGTGGAAGAGCCGCTGGTAGTTCGGCAGGCCGTCCAGGAGCAGGATGCGGTCGGTGAGCACCTCCGCGTGGCGCATCTCGTCGAAGGACTCCGCGCGCGTGTACTTCGCGAGCTTGGTCCAGCCCTTGTGGTCCTGCAGCTTCGCGTGCAGGAAGTACTGGTTGATCGCCGTGAGCTCGGCGGTCAGCTGCTCATTCAGGAACTCGATGACCTCGGGGTCGCCCTGCATCGCTTGACGCTCCTTAAAACGGGAACTGGCCTGTTGCGCCGCATGATTGCACCGGCATCGAAGATCGTCCAGTAAGTGTTGACTTAGTAAGTAAGTACAGGCTTAGTCGATTTTGTTGATGTTTTTCCTGTTTGCCTGAATGTAAGTGGGGTGGGTCAAGGGCATCGGTCCGGGTCTGTCAGGATGGAGACATGGGTCAGCCGGTGGGAAACGAAATGGGGGAAGACGGTTCGGAAGGGGCGACCTCGTTCGAGCTCCCGCCGGGACAGCGCCTCCAGCGCGGCTGGCCGGTCACGCACTACGGACCGGTACCCAAGTTCCGCCCCGAGCGCTGGGAGTTCCGGGTCTTCGGCGCCACCGCCGACGGTGACAAGCGCGGCTGGACCCATGAGGAGTTCACCGCCCTGCCGTACTCCACGGTCGTCGCCGACCTGCACTGCGTCACGAAGTTCAGCATGCTCGGCGCCGAGTGGGGCGGGGTGCCCGCCGCCACGGTCCTGGAGCTCGCGCCGCCCGCCCCGGCCGTCACCCACGTGATGGTCTGGGCCGAGTACGGCTTCAGCTCCAACCTCCGGCTGGCCGACTTCGCCGACGGGCGTGCCCTCTTCGCCACCCACAAGGACGGCGAACTGCTCACCGCCGAGCACGGCTTTCCGCTGCGGCTGATCGTCCCCCACCTGTACGCCTGGAAGGGCCCCAAATGGGTCCGCGGCATCGAGTACATGACAGCCGACCGGCGCGGCTTCTGGGAGGAGCGCGGCTACCACAACATCGGCGACCCGTGGCGCGAGCAGCGCTACTCCTACCAGGAGGAACCCGGGGACGGCCCCGAGCTCTGAGCCCGCCGCCGGACGCGGATCAGCCGTCGCGCAGCTTCTTCAGCCGCTCCACGTCCGCCGCGTGCCCCTGCTTGCCGCCCGGCGTCTCGATGATCAGCGGCACGCCCTCGGTCGCGGGGTGGGTCATGAGCGCCCGGAACGGGTCCTCGCCGATGTGCCCGGCGCCGATGTTCTCGTGCCGGTCCTTGTGGGCGCCCGCCACGTCCTTGGAGTCGTTGGCGTGGATCAGCTTCAGCCGGCCCGCGCCGACCGTGTCGACCAGCAGGTCCAGGGTCTGGTGCATGCCGGACGGGCCGGTCAGGTCGTGCCCCGCCGCGAAGACGTGGCAGGTGTCCAGGCACACGCCCAGCTTGGGATGCGAGTCCAGCGCCTCGAAGTACGGGCCGAAGTCCCAGGTCCGCGAGCACAGAGAGGCGCCCTGCCCGGCGGTCGACTCCAGCAGGAGGAACGGGTCGTCGTCGTGGGTCAGCTCGTCGAGCAGCGGCAGCAGGTACTCCCGCACCTGCTTGAGCGCCACCGACCTGTCCCGTCCGCCGGTCGCGCTGCCGGTGTGCACGACCACGCCCAGCGCCCCGATGGCCCGCCCGCGCCGCAGCGAGTGCCGCATGGACTCCACCGACCGCTGGGCCGTCGCCTCGGTGTGCGAGCCGAAGTTGATCAGGTACGGGGCGTGCACGTACGCCGGGATCGACTCGGCCGCGCAGGTCTCCCGGAAGGCCTCGTCCTGCTTCGGGTTGCCGGCCGGCGTGGCCCAGCCGCGCGGGTTGGCGACGAAGACCTGCACGGTCTCCGCCTTCAGCTCACGGGCGTAGGACAGCCCCACGGAGTGCAGCCCGCCGGCCACCGGGACGTGGCCGCCGACCGGGTTGCGGGGGAGTGCGGGCGTCCCGCCCCTGCCCCCGGTCATCGGATGGTGATCGTGACGGTGGAGCCCTCGGCAGCCGTGTCCCCGGCGTCCACGGACTGCTTCTTCACCGTGTCGCCGAACAGCCCGAGCAGCCCCCGGTCCTCGTCCACCTGGAAGCCCGCGTCCGTCAGCTTCCGCTTGGCGTCGTCCACGCTGTCGCCGACCACGTCCGGGACCTCGATCTGCCGGGGGCCCTTGGACACCGTGAGCGTCACGGTGTCGCCCTCGGCGGCGCGGCTGCCCGGCTCCGGGGTCTGCCGGGCGACCTGGCCGCTGTCGTACTCGGAGTTCACCCGCGTCTCGTCGACCTTCACCTTGAGGCCGGCCTCCGTCAGCCGGCTCCGCGCGTCCTCCAGGCCGACGCCGGAGACGTCCGGGACGTCCACCGGGCTGCCCTTGCTGACCACGAGCGCGACCGCCGAGCCGCCGCGCACCGTGGTGCCCGAGGCGGGCTTGGTGGAGATCACGAAGCCCTTGGGCACCTCGTCGCTGAACGCGCGGGTCACCATGCCCGGCTCCAGCCCCTCGTCCTTCAGCAGGGTGCGGGCCCGGTCCAGCCGGTAGCCCTCCAGGTCCGGCAGCTTCACGGTGTCGGGGCCGTCGGAGACCGTGAAGGACACGGAGTCGTTCTTGCGGATCCGGGAGCCCACGCCGGGGTCGGTGCTGATGATCCGGCCGCGGTCCACGGTGTCGCTGTGCGCGTGCCGCACCGTGCCGACGTCCAGCCCGGTGTCCTCCAGCCGGTCGCGGGCCTCCGCCTCGGTCTTCGAGAGCAGCGGCGGCACCTTGGTGAACTGGCCGGAATTGATGTACCAGACGCCGGTGCCCAGGCCGAGCACCAGCAGCACGGCCAGCACGATCGTCAGCGGGCCGCGCCGCACCCCCGGCCGGCGGCGCCGGGGCGGGTCCGGCGGGGGAGACGCCAGCCGGCTGGTGTGCTGCACGCCGTCGTCTCCGGCGCCGTACGCGTCCTCGTCGACCGGCAGCGGCCGGGGCACGGTGAGCGAGCGCGGGATGACACTCGTGCGGTCCTCGGCGTTGTCGTGCTCCGTGCCGAGCGCCTGCGGCGGCACCGCGTCCAGCTGCTCGGCGGTCAGCGCCGCGCGCGCCTCACGGGCCCGCGCGAGCAGCGCGACGGCGTCGTACGGCCGGATCTCCGGGTTGCGCGCGGTGGCGGCGGCGACCAGCTCGTCCAGCTCGTACGCCATCCCCGGCACCGCGGAGGAGGGCGGCGGCACGTCCTCGTGGAGGTGCTTGTAGAGCACCACCGCGGCCGAGTCCCCCTCGTGCGGCTTGCCGCCGGTCAGCATCTCGTAGAGCACCACGCCGCACGCGTACACGTCGACCCTGGGGTCGGCGGCGCCGTGCTCGACCTGCTCGGGCGCCAGGTAGGAGACGGTGCCGAGGACGGCGCCGGTGGTGCTGGTGACGGTGTCCACCGAGCGGACCAGGCCGAAGTCGGCGACCTTGACCCGGCCGTCGTCCCCGATCAGCACGTTCTCCGGCTTCATGTCCCGGTGCACGAAACCCGCCCGGTGCGCGGCGCCGAGCGCGGCCAGCACCGGCTCCAGGATGTCGAGGGCGGCCCGCGGCCGGAGCGCACCGCGCTCGCGCAGCACGTCACGCACGGTGCAGCCCGGGATGTACTCCATGGCCAGGTAGACGTACGCCCCGTCGGCCCCCTGGTCGAAGACCTGGACGACATTGGGGTGGTCGAGGCGGGCCACCGACTTGGCCTCGCGGATGAACCGCTCGACGAAGCCGGCGTCGGTCGCGAGCGCCGGGTGCATCACCTTCAGCGCGAGCACGCGGTCCAGGCGGGTGTCCACGGCCCGGTAGACCGTGGCCATCCCGCCGACCGCGATCCGCGCCTCGACGCGGTACCGGCCGTCGAGCACCTGCCCGACGAGAGGGTCCTGAAGGGTCGTGTCCACGCAGGCGAGTGTACGAGCCACGACCGACACCCCGCGCTCGCCGCCCGCCACCGGGGCGGTACTGCAGCGCACCTGTGACGCACGTGACACGTACCGGGCGATCCCCCGCCCACGCACGGTGAGCCGCCGACGGCGAGTCACCCCCACGGGAGAGCCCAGCCTCTTGTCCGACTGGAAACGCGTGGTGCGCGGGTGGGAGAAGACCCTCGGAGCAACGCAGGCTCACTGAAAAGCGGGCCGCTCCGGATCAAGGTCGGCCAAGCCCTCCGCAGGAGACGACGCCTCGGCGAAGTGCCGCCGCGGGATCCGTCCCGCAAGCCGCGCCAACCGCCCGGCCTCGACCCCCGCACGCATCGCGGAAGCCATCAGCACCGGCTCCTGCGCCCGCGTGACCGCCGAGGCCAGCATCACACCCGCACACCCCAGCTCCATCGCCAGCGCCACGTCCGACGCCGTACCGGCCCCCGCGTCCAGGATCACCGGCACCCCCGCGCGCTCCACGATCAGCTCGAAGTTGTGCGGGTTGCGGATCCCGAGCCCCGACCCGATCGGCGAACCGAGCGGCATGATCGCCGCACACCCCACGTCCTCCAGCTTCTTCGCGAGAACGGGGTCGTCGTTCGTGTACGGCAGCACCGTGAACCCGTCGTCGACCAGGGTCTCCGCGGCCTCCAGCAGCTCGATCGGGTCCGGCAGCAGCGTGCGCTCGTCGGCGATGACCTCCAGCTTGACCAGGTCCGTGCCCAGCGCCTCGCGCGCGAGCCGGGCGGTGAGCACCGCCTCCCCGGCGGTGAAGCAGCCGGCCGTGTTGGGCAGCACGCGGATGCCGAGCTTCTCCAGCACCGACAGCACGGACCCGTGCACCGACGCGTTCACGCGCCGCATCGCGACCGTGGTCAGCTCCGTCCCGGAGGCCACCAGCACGCGCTCCAGCACGTCCAGGCTGGGCGCCCCGCCGGTACCCATGATCAGACGGGACGCGTACGACGTGCCGTCGAGGACAAAGGGGTCGTCGGCCATGGTTCAGCCTCCTTGCACAGCGGTGAGGACCTCGACGCGGTCGCCGTCGGCCAGGGCGGTGGCGGACCACCGCGCGCGCGGGACCACGGTCTCGTTCAGGGCGGCGGCCACTCCGGACGGCGCGGTGGTGAGCGTGCCCACCAGGGCGTCCAGGGCCGTACCGGGAGCCACCTCGCGCGGCTCGCCGTTGACGGAGATGTTCATGCGGACTGCTCCGAGAGTGCGGGGGCGGCGTCGAAGCGCCGGGGGGTGAAGGGGCGGGCCTCGTCCGGCAGCTCCCCGGTGGTCAGGGCGTGCGCCATGGCGTCGCCGGTGACGGGGGTGAGCAGGACGCCGTTGCGGTGGTGGCCGGTGGCCAGCAGCAGCCCGTCGAGGCCGGTCGGCCCGAGCAGCGGGGCGTTGTCGGGGGAGGTGGGGCGCAGGCCCGCGCGGGTCTCCGTCAGGGGCAGCTCGGTGATGCCGGGGACCAGCTCGTGGGCGTCGCGCAGCAGCTCGTACACGCCGCCCGCGGTCACCGTGGTGTCCCAGCCCAGCTCCTCGCTGGTGGCGCCGACGACCAGCTCGCCGCTCTCCCGGGGCACCAGGTAGACGTGGTTGCCGCGCACCACGGCGCGCACGGTGCGGTTCAGCAGTGGCCCGTGCGTCCGCGGCATGGTCAGCCGCAGCACCTGCCCCTTCACCGGCCGCACCGGCGGCAGCACGGCGTCCGGCACGCCCGCGAGGCGCCCGCTCAGGCTGCCCCCGGCCAGCACCACCTGCCCGGCCTCCAGCGCGGTTCCGTCGGCGGTGGCGACCCCCGTGGCCCGCTCCCCGCGTCCGACGGTGAGCCGGTCGGCCCACACCCGGTGGAAGACCACCCCCGCCCGCTCACAGGCGGCCACGAGCGCGTGGGTGAGGCGCCGGGGGTCGATCTGGTGGTCGCCGTCCACCCGCAGGCCCCCGCGCACGCCCGGCGCGAGCATCGGCTCCAGGCGCCGGCACTCACGCCCCGACAGCCACTCGGACTCCAGGCCGGAGCGCTGCTGAAGCGCGTGTACTTCGCGCAGGTGGGACCGGTCGTCGGCGTCCAGCGCGACGGCGAGGGTGCCGCAGCGGCGGTACCCCAGGTCGTGGCCGGTGACATCGGTCAGCTCGGCGGCGAACTCCGGGTAGCGGCGGGCCGAGGAGAGATTCAGCGAGAGCAGCGTCTGCTCGCCGTGGTGCAGCTCCGTGACGGCGGCCAGCATCCCGGCCGCCACCTGCGCCGCCCCGCCGCCGGGCTCGGGGTCGACGACGGCCGTGGCGAGCCCGCGCTGGGCTGCCCGCCAGGCGGTGACCAGACCGATGACGCCACCGCCCACCACGAGGACGTCGGGCGTACGGGACACGGTGGGTGACGACGTGGTGTGCGACGACACGGTGTGTGACGAGCTGTGTGGCGAGCTGTGTGATGAGGACGGCATGGGCGTCCAGCCCCTCCCTTCGCCGGCATGACCCGGATCAGGTTCGTACGGTCGGAGGCCGCCAGCCTCCCTCTCAGCCCGGTGCGTCCGGGCTCCCGCGAGTGCTTTACGTTGGCCAGCCTAGCCCGCAGCGCCTCGCACTCGTAAGGGAGCCTCCGCCCGTGCCCCGTTCGCTCGATGGTCTCGTCCTCGCCCCCGTCACCGACCAGGCGCCCGGCCAGGTGGGCACCCGCACCCGGTTCACGTACCACGAGCGGGACGACGCCGTCTGGGCCGACTACGCGGGCGGCGACGTCGTCCGCGGCCACCTGGTGGGTACCCGCGCGGGGGACCGGCTCGACTTCCGGTACGTGCAGCTCAGGACCGACGGCAGCACGGCGTCGGGGCACTGCGTGTCGACCGTGCTGGAACTGCCGGACGGCCGGGTGCGCCTGGAGGAGAGCTGGGAGTGGGAGTCGCGCCCCGGCCGCGGCACGAGCGTTGTGGAGCAGGTCACGGTGCACGAGCGCTGACTGACAAATTGTCAGGTGGCTAAGGTGATCAGGTGAGCGAGCAGACGCGGGAGCGGGGACCGGAACCGGCGGCGGACGACGCGCGCCGCGTGGTCGTGGTGGGCGCCGGCATGGCGGGCGTGCAGACCGCCGTCGCCCTGCGGGAACAGGGCTTCACCGGCACCCTGACACTGATCGGCGCCGAGCCCCACCAGCCCTACGACCGGCCTCCGCTGTCCAAGGCCGTCCTGCTCGGCACGGCCGAGGGCTCCGCCTTCGACGTCGACTTCGAGGCACTCGGCATTACCCTGCGGCTCGGCTGCGAGGCCCTGGGTGTCCGCCCCGGCGAGCACCTCCTCGACACCTCCGAGGGCCCCGTGCCGTACGACGCCCTCGTCCTCGCGACCGGCGCCGAACCGGTCCGGCTCCCCGGCACCGACGGCGTGCCGGGCGTGCACCTGCTGCGCACCCTGGACGACGCCGAACGGCTGCGCCCCGTGCTCGCCGGCCGCCACGGCATCGTCGTCGGCGCCGGCTGGATCGGCGCCGAGTTCGCCACCGCCGCGCGCGAGGCCGGCTGCGCGGTGACCGTGGTGGAGGCCGCCGGCCGGCCGCTCGCCGACGCGCTGCCCGCCGAGGTGGCCGCGCCGATGACCGCCTGGTACGCCGAAGCGGGCGCCGCACTGCGCACGCACGCGCGCGTGGAGCGGGTCGAGCCCGGCGAGTCGGGGGAGCCCCTCCGGGTCGTCCTCGACGACGGCACCCGGCTGCCCGCCGACGCGGTCGTCGTCGGCATCGGCGCCCGCCCCTCCACCGCGTGGCTCGCCGGCTCCGGGATCGCCCTCGGCGGGCACGGCGAGGTCCTGGCCGACGACCTCCTGCGCACCTCGGCGCCGGACGTGCACGCGGTTGGCGACTGCGCCTCCTTCCCCTCCGCCCGCTACGGCGAGCGGCTGCTGGTGCACCACTGGGACAACGCCCTCCAGGGCCCGCGCACCGTCGCCGCCGACATCGTCGGCGCCCCCGCGGGCGAGACCCCGGCGGCGTACGACCCGGTGCCGTACTTCTGGTCCGAGCAGTTCGGCCGCTTCGTCCAGTACGCCGGACACCACACGGCCGCCGACACCGTCCTGTGGCGCGGGGACCGCACGGGCCCGGCCTGGACGGTCTGCTGGCTGCGCGAGAACCGGCTGGTGGCCCTGCTCGCGGTGGGCCGCCCCCGCGACCTGGCGCAGGGAAAGCGGCTGATCCAGGCGGGCACGACGATGGACCCGGTGCTGCTGGCCGACCCGGCGAGGCCGCTCAAGGGGGCCACGGCGTAGCACCGGTCCGGACGGGTCCGGCTTCCTCCTGTCAGTGCCAGATGGCAGGCTGGAGACGTGACCGAGATTGACGCAAAGACCGATGCTCTCGTGCCTGCCTGGCTCACCGTTCCCGACATCGCCGAGATGCTCGGCGTCGAGGTGACCCGCGTACGCCAGCTGATCAAGGAAGGCCAGCTCATCGCCGTACGCCGGGGTGAGAACCGCGCGCTGCACATTCCGGCGGCCTTCATCGACGAGGACAAGGTCGTCAAGGGCCTGGCCGGGACCCTGACGCTGCTGCGGGACGACGGCTTCACGCCGGAGGAGATGCTGGAGTGGCTCTTCACCCCCGACCCCACCCTGCCGGGCACCCCGGCCCAGGCGCTGAGTGAGAATCGCGGCACGGAGGTGAAGCGCCGCGCCCAGGCGCTCGCCGTCTGACCCGACCCACCGCCCGGCGTACGGGCCGCGCGGCCGTCACGGTCCGCGGTCCGTACGCCGCAGGGCCGTGCGGTCCGCGCCGCCCACGCCAACCACCGACCCGGGGGGACACCCGCATGCCCGACACCGCTCCGACCACCGCCCGCGCCCGCCTCGCCGACGCCCGGCTCTACCTGTGCACGGACGCCCGCCGGAGCCAGGGCGACCTGCCCGAGTTCCTGGACGCCGTACTGGCCGGCGGCGTCGACATCGTGCAGCTGCGCGACAAGGGCATGGAGGCCGCCGAGGAGCTGGAGCACCTGGCGGTCCTGGCCGACGCCTGCGCCCGGCACGGCAAGCTCCTCGCGGTCAACGACCGCGCGGACGTCGCGCACGCCGCCCGCGCCGACGTGCTGCACCTCGGCCAGGGCGACCTCCCGGTGCCCGCCGCCCGCGCGATCCTCGGCGACGACGTCCTCATCGGGCGCTCCACGCACGCCGGGTCCGAGGCCTCCGCGGCGGCCGTCCAGGACGGCGTGGACTACTTCTGCACCGGCCCGTGCTGGCCCACCCCCACCAAGCCCGGCCGCCATGCCCCCGGCCTCGACCTGGTCCGCCACACCGCGTCGCTGGGCACCGACCGCCCCTGGTTCGCCATCGGCGGCATCGACCTCGGCAACCTCGACGAGGTGCTGGAGGCGGGCGCCCGGCGGGTCGTCGTCGTCCGCGCGATCACCGCCGCCGAGGATCCGGGCGCGGCCGCGGCCGAGTTCGCGAAGCGCCTGCGGCAGCCGTAGGCGGATGCCGGGGGCATGTGTCCAAGGGGTGGACAACAAATAGACAATGCGGACAAATATCCCGCATCCGGTTGGGTGGCCGCCGCCCCCTGGCTAACCTGCCCGTATGGCCCTCGGAACCGCAAGCACGAGGACTGACCGCGCCCGCACGGTGCGTGACATCCTCGCCACCGGCAAGACGACGTACTCCTTCGAGTTCTCGGCGCCGAAGACGCCCAAGGGCGAGAAGAACCTGTGGAGCGCGCTGCGCCGCGTGGAGGCGGTGGCCCCGGACTTCGTCTCCGTGACCTACGGCGCCGGCGGTTCCACCCGCGCGGGTACGGTCCGGGAGACCCAGCAGATCGTCGCCGACACCACGCTGACCCCCGTGGCCCACCTCACCGCCGTCGACCACTCCGTGGCCGAGCTGCGCAACATCATCGGCCAGTACGCCGACGCCGGGATCCGCAACATGCTGGCCGTGCGCGGCGACCCGCCCGGCGATCCGACGGCCGACTGGATCGCGCACCCGAAGGGTCTGACCTACGCGGCCGAACTGGTCCGGCTCATCAAGGAGTCGGGCGACTTCTGCGTCGGCGTCGCGGCCTTCCCGGAGATGCATCCGCGCTCCGCCGACTGGGACGCGGACGTCAGGCACTTCGTGGACAAGTGCCGGGCCGGCGCCGACTACGCGATCACGCAGATGTTCTTCCAGGCCGAGTCCTACCTGAGGCTGCGCGACCGGGTCGCCGCGGCAGGATGCGAGACCCCGGTCATCCCCGAGGTCATGCCGGTGACCAGTGTGAAGATGCTGGAGAGGTTGCCGAAGCTCAGCAACGCCTCGTTCCCGCCGGAGCTGAAAGAGCGGATCCTCACAGCCAAGGACGATCCGGCGGCTGTACGCTCCATTGGCATCGAGTTCGCCACGGAGTTCTGCGCGCGGCTGCTGGCCGAGGGCGTCCCCGGACTGCACTTCATCACGCTGAACAACTCCACGGCGACGCTGGAGATCTACGAGAACCTGGGCCTGCACCACCCACCGCGGGCCTAGACCGGCCGCACATATTTACGACACACTGCGTAACGGCCACTGGGAGAGGGGCGTACATGGGCTGGACGGTCCTCTACATCGCGTTCGGCGTGGTCGCGCTGTGGTTGCTCGGTGAGGTGCTGCTGCAGTACAAGGCGCGGCTGCGGTGGCGGCTGCTCGCCTTCGGCGGCTTCGTCGGCGTGGTCGCCGGCGTACTGATGTCCAACGTGCTCGTCATCGGGGTGGGCGCCGCCGCCTTCGCGGTCGGCCAGACCTACGTCACGCTGTCGTTCCGCCGCGGCTTCGAGGCCGGCTGGGCGGTCAACGCCCCCGCGAGCCTCGTCGGCAAGCGCGGCCGTCCCGAACGCGGCCGCCAGGAGCCGACGCTGGAGGTCTCCGGTCTGGAACCGGCCGACGCCGACCAGGGCCACCGGGACGGCTACGACGACCACGCGGGCCACGCCCCGTCCCAGGACGGCCTGTCCTACGGTCACGACGACTACGACCGTGACGACGTCTTCACCCCGGCCCGGCCCGCCGACCCCACGGCCGCCGAGACCACCGCCGTCTACGAGCCGCAGCCGATGCCGGACGACACCGGCTCCTACGGCGTCTACGCCGACTCCGGCTACGGCCACGACCAGCAGGCACCCGCCGCCGCGCCGGGCGCAGACCAGGCCTACGCCTACGACTACTCGGGCTACGGGCAGCAGGGGTACGGCTACGACACCGGAGCCCAGCAGCAGTACGCCGCCTACTCCGACCCGTACATCGGCACCCACGCCTACGGCGGGGCGTCCTACGACACCGGCGGCTACGACACCACCGGGACGCAGCAGTACGGCCAGCAGGGCTACGGGCAGGACCAGTACGCCACCGGCGCGCACGGTGGCTACGGCGGCGAGACCCCGGCCGGCGGGGTGTGGGTGCCGCAGCAGCGCAGCACCGACGACCCCTACGGCGGCGAACTCCCGCCGGAGCAGCAGTACCCCTACCAGGACAACGGCCAGACTCAGGGTCAGGGCCAAGGGCAGGGGCAGGGGCAGGGGCAGGGGCAGGGATACGACGAGCAGTACCGCTTCTGACGGCGTATCCGGCGCCCGGCGCCCGGTGACCGTCCCCGGTCGCTCACCGGTCGCTCACTGGGAGCCGCGGAACTCCGGTCCCTCCACCACGAGTCCGGCGACCAGCGCGCCCGACATGCCCGCGTGCGGGAGGCCCCCGCCGGGGTGCGACCAGCCGCCGACCGTGAACAGACCCGCCACGCGCGTGCTGTTCGCGGCGTGCAGCAGCCGTCCGCCGGCCGCCGCCAGCGTCGGCGCCGGAACCGCCCCGTCCGCCACGCCGGTGGCCGCGGCGACATCGGCCGGGGTGCGCACCTCGCGCCACAGGAGACGGTCGCGGAGGCCGGGTATCGCCCGCTCGGCGGCATCGACGAGGCGTTCGGCCCCGTCCTCGGCGTCCACTCCCTCGCCCGCGGGCACCACCGAACTGAGGGTGACCGCCTCGTGGTCCGCGTCCGGCACCAGCGCCGGGTCGTCGGGCCGCAGGACGGTGACGGTCGCACGCGCGGGCATGCGCGGCTCCGCGCCGAACAGCGCGTCCAACTCGGCGTCCCCGTCCGGCGCGTGCACCACCGTCCGGTGCGCCGTGCCCTCCGCGCGCCCACCCCGCAACGCCAGATGCACCGTCAGCCGGCTCGCCCCGCCGCGCTGAGGCGGGACTTCGCCCGCACCCCGCACCGCCGGCCCCCCGCACACCCGGTCCAGCACGTCCGGCGCCACCCCGGCGACCACGAACTCGGCCTCCGCCAGGCCCCCTTCGGCCAGCTCCACGCCCGCCACCCGGCCGTCCTTCTCGATCACCCCGGTGACCTCGGTGCCGAAGCGGAACTCGACCCGGCGGGCCAGACACCGCTCGTACACGGCGCGCGCCAGCTCCCGCAGGCCGCCACCGCGCACGTACCACATCCCGAACGCGTACTCCATGTACGGCAGCACGGCGGCGTTCGCCGGGACGGTCCGGGGATCCAGGCCGTACGCCAGCGCGTGGCTGCTCAGGAGGGCGGCGAGCCGGGCGTCCCGCAGCTCCCAGGCGCCCACCTCGGCGAGCGTGCCGGCGCGGCGGGTGCGCAGCAGCCGCTTGTGCGGGACCGACGGGTAGGGGTCGCGTTCGGCCAGCACCTCCCAGTTCGGCCACAGGGGCTCCTCCAGGAGCGGGCGGCGCGTCCGGTCCCAGGCCTCGCGGGCCCGCACGAGGAAGTCGCTCCAGCGCCGCCCGGCCGCCGGACCGAGAGCCGCGTCCAGGGCGTCGACGACGCCCGCCCGGGAGGCGTTCGGCAGCGCGACCTCAGTGCCGTCCGCGAACACGTGCCGTGACGACGGGTCGACCTGGACCAGCTCGACACGGTCCTCCAGCGGCTCCTTGCCGGTCTTGACGAACAGATCGCGCCAGACCGCGGGCAGCGGCAGCAGACCGGGGCCGGTGTCGAAGGAGAACCCGTCCCGCTCGAAGCGGCCGAGGGCTCCGCCGTACGTCCCCGTCCGCTCGTACACCACCACCCGGTGGCCCGCGACGGCCAGCCGGGCGGCGGCCGCCATCGCGCCCATCCCGGCGCCGATCACCGCAATCCGTGCCATGCCAGGGACTTTATCCGCCGCCACCGACGGTCCTCCTCCGGCCTGCTCCCGCCTCGTCCGAGTACCGCGACGGACGCTCGGGTGACCAGTGGGCAGGGTGCTGCCGTGAGCCGGGGTGCGCAGGACTGAGTATCCGTACCTAGCCGCGTAGATGAGTATGCGCGCGGATGGGCCCCGACCTGCGGGAACGAGAGAGTGGAGGCACGGAGAGGGGCGCGGCTCCGGTACCGGCGACACGGGGTGCCGGAACGGAGCCGGGCCCGCGATCCGCTCCTCTCGCCGGCCGCGGTCGGCGGGAGCGAGGCACGGGGGAACCCGGGGGAACGACCGGCCACGGGGGTTCCGGACGGGGGGACGTAGGGGGAGCAAGGAGAAGGCGCCGGTCCGACGGCGGCCCGCGGGGGACGCGGCCACCACGGACCGGCGTTCTTCGTGTGCGGGCCGGCGGAGCGGCAGGGCGGCTCAGGGGCGGCCGCTCACCCGCCCCTGGAGCAGCCGCGACAGCGCGGCGTGCACGTCGTCCAGGGAGCGCTCCGGCTGGAACGACTGCCAGTCCAGCGCGGCCACCAGCACCATGCCCACCAGCGCCGCGGCGGTCAGCGGCACGTCGATGCCGTCGCTGAACTCCCCGCTCGCCACGCCCTCGCGCAGCACGCCCTCCACCACCGCCACGGCCTCCTGCCGGACCACCAGCAGAGTCGACTGCCAGGCCCGGTTGGTGCGCCACAGCTCGGCCACGTACAGCTGGGTGAAGGCCGGGTAGCGGTCGATGAACACGAGCCCCGCGCGGATCATCGCGTCCAGGGCGTCGACCCGGCCGCGGCCCTCCCGCGCCGTCCGCTCCGCCGCCTCCCGCAACGAGGCGGTGAGCAGCCCGACACCGTGCCGCAGCAGCTCCTCGAAGAGGACGGCCTTGCTGGCGAAGTTGTAGTAGACCGTGCCCTTCGCGACGCCGGCCCGCTCGGCGATCTCGTCCACGGTGGTGGCGGAGAAACCCTGCTCGGCGATGAGGGTGACGGCGGCCTCGTACAGCTTCTGCCGGGTGGCCTCGCGACGGCTGCTGCCCGGCGCGGCGGTGCTGCTGCTTTCCATGGTCCGGATTCTCCCAGCACCGCTCGCGCCGCCGTCACCGCAGGGCCCGCCCACCGGTCCATCCGAACTGTCGCTCGAATCAAAAGGCCAGGTCAGAACGGATTGTCAGTGCCATACCTCACGATGGGCACATACGGCACCTCCTGCCAGGACGTGCCGTCCAGGAGACGACAGGAGGATCGTCATGGCCCACTCGTCCGCAGCCGCCTCCCGGCGGCGCCGCGCAGCCGGCCCTGCACCCTCACTGACCGGCCCGGCGAGCGACGTGCACCCGGTGCTCCGCCGGGCGACCGCCCCGCCCGCCGCCCTCGACCTGCTCGCCCAGGCCCGCGCCGGCCTGGAGGAGGCCACCACCCTCGCGACGCCGAACGAGCGTTATGCGACGGCCCACCTCGCCGCCCTGCGCACCGCGGCCGCGGTCCTCGCCGCGCGGGGCCGCCCGGAGACCAGCCCGCGGGGCCGCGCCCGCATCCGCAGCGCCTGGGAGGTGCTCCCCGAGATCGCGCCCGAGCTGTCCGACTGGAGCGCCCTGTTCGCCGCGGGCGCCCGGCGCCGGGCCAGGGCCGAGGCGGGCATCCAGGGTGCGGCGGGCCGCCGGGACGCCGACGACCTGATACGCGACGTGGCGATGTTCCTGCGCCTCGTGGAGCGGATGCTGGTCCTCCAGCCGGTCCTGCCCCAGCCCCGCCCCGACACCGACCAGCCGGATCCCGACCTGCCGGACACGGGATGAGCGGCGCGGGGCGCCGGGCGCCACCTTGTGGGCACGGCGGAGGCAATAGGGTGGGAGGCGCCTGAAGCCTCCCCCTTCCCACGCCGGGCGGGGGCGGCAGCCCGTTCGCTCCGCCCGATTCCGAGGCGGTGCCGCGCCGAGGAGTCGACTGCCGTGCCGGACCCGAGCCCGAACCCCGCATCGCCGCGCTCCGAGCCCTCGCGCTCCCGGGCGGCCCTGCGCACCGCCGTGGTCTGGGACGTCCTCCAGGACGCCCTGGACCGCCGGGTGAAGGCCACGGGCCGCCAAGCGCTCGACGTCCTCGACACCGGCGGCGGCAGCGGCAACTTCGCGGTGCCGGTGGCCCGCCTCGGCCACCGCGTCACCGTCGTCGACCCGAGCCCCAACGCCCTCTTCGCCCTGGAGCGCCGCGCCGCCGAGGCCGACGTCGCCGACCGCGTGCGAGGCGTCCAGGGGGACGCCCACGGCCTCTTCGACGTGGTCGAGCGCGGCGGCTACGACGTGGTGCTGTGCCACGGCGTCCTGGAGTACGTCGACGACCCCGCCGAGGGTGTGCGCAACGTGGTCGCCGCCCTGCGCGCCGAGGGCGTCCTCAGCCTGCTCGCCGCGGGCCTGGGCGGCGCCGTGCTCGCGCGCGCCCTCGCCGGGCACTTCACGGAGGCCCGGCAGGCCCTCGACGACCCGAACGGCCGCTGGGGCACGGGTGACCCCGTGCCGCGCCGGTTCACCGCCGAACAGCTCACCGCACTGGTCGAGGCCGCCGGGCTGCGGATCGGCGCCGTCCACGGCGTACGGGTCTTCGCCGACCTCGTTCCCGGCGTGCTGGTGGACACCGAGCCCGGCGCCATGGACGCCCTGCTGAAGCTGGAGGCCGCGGCGGCCGAACTCGCCTCCTTCCATTCTGTGGCCACGCAGCTTCATGTGCTCGGTGAGACCGCAGGGACCGACGAGGCCTGAGCGACCCAGTGGGGTACGCCGCTGATCAGGGGCGCGACTGCACATGGAGTACGCCACAGGCCCCCCGAACGGCGGCCACTCGCCGTATGATCGAGGGAGACGGCCCGGCATGACGGGTCGGCCGCTGGGGAATGGGAACTTCAGCGAGCCGGCACGGCCATGACGGAGTCCGGTTGGCCAATTGGCGCAGAGGGGCGGGTTTCACGGGGGCGATTCCCTGCCTATCCTGAAGGGACCCCCCCGGGTCGCCCCGGCGACTGCACGATGAGGAGGACTCCGTGCCGCTCTCGGAGCACGAGCAGCGCATGCTCGAGCAAATGGAGCGAGCGCTGTACGCCGAAGATCCCAAGTTCGCGACAGCGCTCGAGGGAAGCGGGCTGCGTACGTACACCCGGCGACGGGTCTACCAGGCGGTCGCGGGCTTCCTCGTAGGTATTGCGCTCCTCATGGCCGGTATGGTCGCCCAGCAGGTGTGGCTCAGCGTGGTGGGCTTCCTCGTCATGCTGGGTTGCGCGGTGCTCGCCGTGACCGGCTGGCGCAAGGCACCCAAGCCGGGCGAGCAGCCGGCTGCCGGTGCCGGACCACAGACCGCGGGCCGTCGGCAACGCCAGAAACGCTCGATGATGGACCGCATCGACGAGCGCTGGCAGCGCCGCAGGGATGAGCAGCAGGGCGGCCAGTAGCGCGCCCGGGCAACCGCTCACCAGGACATCCGCGTGAGGGGGTGACCACCGACCGGGTGGTCACCCCCTCACGCGTGCCTGCGCGCGGCCGGCGGGTCTCCCCGCACGGCCCGCGCCGCCCCGGCGTTCTGCTTCAGCCCTGCTGTCCGGTCGTCTTCCGCAGGGTCGGCCGCGCCGCCGCGGCACGCCGCTTCAGAGCCGTCCACCGGTCCGAGAGCGCCCAGGCCACCCGTACGGTCGAACGCGGGGCGATCCGTGCGCGCAGCCGCGTGCCGCGGCCGACCGCCGCCCGCAGACCGGCCGTCGCGAGCCGGACGTCCTCGGCGAGCCCCGCCGTCAGGCGCGGTCGCGGCGCGTAGAGAACCTGCTCCACCGCGTCCGCGACCCGGTGCACCGCCGCCGCGGCCGCCGGATCGAGCCGGCCCAGCCGGACGATCCGGGCCGCCGCCTTGCGTGGCGTCTGCGACTCCTCCGGCGGGATCCCGTGGTCCCACGCCGTATCGGCCAGCTCCTGCCAGACCGCCAGGGTGTGCGGGCCCGCGTCCGCCTCGGCGCGGCCGTGCGCCCCCAGCCGCCTGGCCCGGGTGCGCAGCCGCCACAGCATCGGCGACAGCGGGACCAGCAGCACCAGGAGACCCGCGAGCGCCCAGGCCGGCGCCTCGTACCACTTCGGTCCGCCGCCGTCCGAGACGGGCACGGGCAGCGCGGAGCCGGTGTCGCAGGCGTCCAGCTTCTTGTCCTGCGCCGAGCAGCTCTCGCTCGTCGACGGCGCCGCCGACGGCTCCGTCTCGCTGTCCTGCGACGGAAGAGCCGGGTCCGGCACCGAACTGCCCGGCGCGTCCGGCACGGTGTACGCCGGGGTCGAGCCACGCGTCGGCGTCGGCTCGAAGCGGGTCCAGCCCACGCCCTCGAAGTACACCTCGGGCCAGGCGTGCGCGTCGCGCAGCCCCACCGACACCGAACCGTCGGCCTGCGGGGAGCCCGGCGCGAAGCCCACCGCGACCCTGGCCGGAATGCCCAGGGACCGGGCCATCGCCGCCATGGCGAAGGAGAAGTGGACGCAGAAGCCCTCCTTGTCCCTCAGGAACCGGGCGATCCCCTCCGAGCCACTGCCGACGCTGACCTCGGTGTCGTACTCGAAACCGCCGTTGACCGCGAAGTACTCCTGGAGCTTGACCGCCTGCTCGTAGGGGTTCGCCGCGCCGGCGGTGACCTCGCGGGCGGTCCTGGAGACCAGGTCGGGCAGCGAGTCCGGCAACTGCGTGTACTCGCGCTTCAGCGCGGTCGACGGCGAAGGAGCGGCGGCGAGCTGCTCCGCCGTCGGCTGCACGTTCAGGCTCCGCACCTCGTACTTCAGCCCGCGGGTGTTCTGGCCGTGGTCGCCGACCAGGGTCATGCCGACCGGTTCGTACCGCCAGTTCCCCGCGACGCGCACGCCGGTGGGCGGGTACGGCATCGGCAGCCAGTCCTGCGCGTACCAGTCGGCGGCCGAGATGAAGGTCCGGGTCTCGTTGCGCTGGACGTCGGGGCCCAGGCCGACGGGGGTGGGGAACGAGCCGTTCGGAACGGCGGTGATCTGCCGTTTGGACGGCTTCCAGGTGGTGCCGTCGAAGTCGTCCAGGGACACGATGCGCAGGTACAGGTCCGACAGGTCGTTCGAGTCCGTCTGGACGGAGAGGACCTGCCGGTTCTCGTCCACGTTGAGACTGTCCCGCAGGGAGACCAGCGGGTTCACCGCCGAGATCGTGCCGCCGCCCCCGGTCCCGGAGCCGACGCCCGTTCCGGCGGTGTCCAGCAGCCCGCCGTTCATCGCGGGCAGGGCGAGCGGCACCACCAGGGCGACGCCCAGCGCGAAGGCGCCGATCCGCCGCCCGGTGCGGACCGGGGCGACCGCGCCGCCCTGCCCGGCGCCCGGAGCGCGCGCCGCACCGCCGAAGACCCGGCCCCACTGCGAGAGCCGGTCCCGGCCCTCCGCCAGCAGCAACGTCAGATAGCCGACCGCCGCCACCAGGAACCACAGCCAGTCGGCGCCGCCCTCGGACAGTCCCGCGGCCACCGAGTACAGCGCGAGCAGCGGCAGGCCGGCCGGCGCGGCGCTGCGGAAGGTCACCGCGAGGGTGTCCACCAGCAGACCGATCACCAGGACACCGCCGACCAGCATCAGCCGGATGCCGTCGGACTCCAGCGGCGCCGGGATGGCGTACCGGGCGATGTCGTCGCCGCCCTGTCGCAGCAGGTCGCCGAAGCGCTGGATGGCCTGCGGGCCGGGGACCAGCCCCGCGAACGCCTGCTGCCGGGCGAAGACCAGGGTCAGGAGCAGCAGCGTGACCAGGGCCTGCACGGCGATGGTCAGCGGGCGCGCCAGCGGCACCCGCCGCGCCACCGCACCCACCACGGCCTGCACGGCCAGCAGGACCGCGGCCTGCAGGATCCAGGTCGCCGGTTCGACCAGCGGCAGCAGCGCGCAGGCCGCCATCAGGGTGGCCGCCCACGCGCACACCGCCAGCCGCGCACCCCCGCTCATCGCGTCCCCTCCCCGCCGGTCCCCGCCGCGACGGCGGTGCGTTCCCGGTCCGCCAGGCGCCACCGCTCCTCCAGGGTGGCGCCGTACGGAACGCCCACGGCGGTCCAGCCCGCCTCGCGCAGCATCCGCAGCCGCTCCTCGCTCCTGTCCAACGGACCGGGCACGTCGGCCGGTTCCCGCGCCCAGGCCCCGCTGTCCAGGACGAAGGCGACCGCGCCGCCGCTGCGCTGCCGCATCCTGGCGGCCACCGTGGCCTGCTCCTCGTCGAGGTCGCCGAAGAACGCCACCAGCAGCCCCTCGTTCCCGCCGCGCAGCAGGTCGTAGGCGGGGGAGAGGCTGGTGCCGTCGGAGTGGTCGATCACCGCGAGGGTGTCCATCATCAGCCCGGCCGCGTCGGCCGTGCCCTGGCTCGCGCCCGCGAAGCCGTCGGCGCCCTCGCCCGGCACCGAGTTGCCGGTGTCGGTGAGCAGCCGGACGGAGAAGCCCCGCTCCAGCATGTGCACCAGCACGGAGGCCGCGCCCGACACCGCCCACTCGAAGGGCGAGTCGGGGCCCGCGCCCTCGTAGGCCAGGCCCCGGGTGTCAAGGAGCACCGTGCAGCGGGCGCGCTGCGGCTGCTCCTCGCGGCGCACCATCAGCTCGCCGTAGCGCGCGGTGGAGCGCCAGTGCACGCGGCGCAGGTCGTCGCCGTGGCGGTACCCGCGCGGGATCACGTCGTCGTCGCCCGCCAGGGCCAGCGAGCGCTGCCGTCCCTCGCCGTACCCCTTCGCCTCGCCGCTGAGCCGCACCGGCGGCAGCGCCTCCACGCGCGGGATCACGGTCAGGGTGTCGTGGGTGGAGAAGGACCGGGTCAGCTCGCACAGTCCGAACGGGTCGGTCAGCCGTAGTTGCAGCGGGCCCAGCGGATAGCGGCCGCGCAGGTCGGAGCGGACCCGGTAGGACACCTCGCGGCGACCGCCCGGCTCCACCCGGTCGAGCACGAAGCGGGGCCGGGGGCCCAGCACGTAGGGCACCCGGTCCTGGAGCATCAGCAGCCCCGTGGGCATCCGCGAGACGTTGTCGACGCGCAGGTGCACCCGGGCCTCGCTGCCCGCGGGCACCCGCTCGGGGGAGAGCCGGCGGCTGCCCGCCACCCGGTAGCGCGTGCGGTACAGCACGGTCGCGCAGACCAGGGGCAGCACACCCAGCAGCAGTCCGACCCGCAGCAGGTCGCTCTGCCCGAGGACGTAGGCGCAGACCGCGGCGGCGATTCCGGCGGCCAGGAAGGAGCGGCCGCGGGTGGTCAGACCGGTCAGGGCGGTGCGGATCCCGCCGCTCTCGCCCCGGTCGTCGTGCGACCGGTCCGTCCCCCCGGCGTCCATCAGAGCCTCCGCGGCGGCTGCTGGGGGTACGCCGGTGCGCCGCGGCTCATGCCGAACCCGGTCTGCTGCTGGGGCGCCGCGGGTACCGGGGTGCGCTGGAGGATCTCCTGGACGACCTGCTCGGCGCTGCGGCGGTTGAGCTGGGCCTGGGCGGTCGGCAGCAGGCGGTGGGCCAGGACCGCGACCGCGAGGGCCTGCACGTCGTCCGGCAGCGCGTACTCCCGGCCGCTCAGGGCGGCGGACGCCTTCGCCGCGCGCAGCAGATGCAGCGTGGCGCGCGGCGAGGCGCCGAGTCTGAGATCGGGGTGGTTCCGGGTGGCCGCGACGAGGTCCACGGCGTACCTGCGGACCGGCTCCGCGACGTGGACGCCGCGGACGGCCTCGATCAGCTTGAGGATCTCGTCGGCGTGCGCCACCGGCTGGAGGTCGTCCAGCGGGTTCACCCCGCCGTGCACGTCGAGCATCTCCAGCTCGGCCTCCGGGCTGGGATAGCCGATGGAGACGCGGGCCATGAAGCGGTCGCGCTGGGCCTCGGGCAGCGGGTAGGTGCCCTCCATCTCGACCGGGTTCTGCGTGGCCACCACCATGAAGGGGCTGGGCAGCTCGTAGGTCTGGCCGTCGATGGTGACCTGGCGCTCCTCCATCGACTCCAGGAGCGCGGACTGCGTCTTCGGCGAGGCGCGGTTGATCTCGTCGCCGATCACCACCTGGGCGAAGATCGCGCCGGGCTTGAACTCGAAGTCCCGCCGCTGCTGGTCCCAGATGGAGACTCCGGTGATGTCGGAGGGCAGCAGGTCCGGCGTGAACTGGATCCGGCGCACGGAGCAGTCGATGGACCGCGCCAGCGCCTTGGCCAGCATGGTCTTGCCGACTCCCGGGACGTCCTCGATCAGCAGGTGCCCCTCGGCGAGCAGCACGGTCAGTGAGAGCCGCACGACCTCGGGCTTGCCCTCGATCACGTCCTCGACCGATCCACGCACCCGCTCGACGACAGCGGTCAGATCGTCCCCCACCCGCGCATACGCCCGGTCGGGGCTGCCTCCATGGCTCGCCTGATCGTCAAAGGTCGTCACCCGGCCCTCCTCGGCCTTTCCCCGCGCTTCCCGGGAAGCGGGGGTACCCCATTGCCGGGCCGGTCCCGCACCGCGCGGACCGGCCCACCCCGAATCACGGACACCGCGCGGAAAAAGTTCCGCGCGACACCACTTCCCGCATTCTTGCTGCCGTTACCGATTCGTGTCACTCGCCTGTGGACAACTGGCCGCGTTATGTCATGCCTTGCGGCCTTTGCGGGGCTTGGATCAGGCGGGGGTGACCTCGCGCAGCAGTCCCGTCTTCACGTCGTAGACGAAACCACGTACGTCGTCGGTGTGCGGCAGGAACGGCGAGGTGCGCACCCGTTCGATCGACTGGCGCACGTCCTGGTCGACGTCCTGGAAGGACTCGACCGCCCAGACGGGACGCTGGCCGACCTCCAGCTCCAGCTCGTGCCGGAAGTCCTCGGTGAGGGTCTCCATGCCGCACGCGGTGTGGTGCACGAGGACCACGGCGGTGGTGCCGAGGGCCCGCTGGCTGATGGCGAGGGAACGGATCACGTCGTCGGTGACGGCGCCGCCGGCGTTGCGGATGACGTGGCAGTCGCCGTTGCGCAGGCCGAGCGCGGCGGTCACGTCCAGGCGCGCGTCCATGCAGGCCACGACGGCGGTGTGGAGTGCGGGGCGGCCCGCGAGTTCGGCGTCGGAGAACTCGGCGGCGTAGCGCGCGTTCGCCTCGACGAGCCGGTCGGTGGCGGAGCCTGCGGGAACCGATGCAGAAGTCGTCATAACCATGACGTTACTGGTCACCGATGGGCCGGGCCCGCTGTGAAGAGGGACAAAGAACGTCAACGAGGCTTGTTGTGAGCCACTCCACAGGCCCGTACGGGTGCGTCCGTGCGAGTGAAGTACCGGCCCGCGCCGATTCACGCGCTCCGGCGGCGTCCGCGACGCGCAGGCCGGTTGATTGACCGGGCGACACGGTGGACTAAAGTGACGCGAAGCGGGAGGCGAGGCTCTCCCTGCTGGACTGAATTCCCCGGAGACCTGGGCGACGCCCCGCCAGTTCTCCCCACGTGCGCGGCGCGTACGTACGGCTCGGCCTCCTCCCGCTCCCGGCCGGCCGACGCCTCCGGCGCCGGCCGGGCTCCCCTTCACGAGCGAGCGGGAGGGGACCCGGCGGTGCGTGACGCCGCGCCGGACCTGAGAGGCCGCCCCACTTGAGCCAGAGTCGACACGTCCCGGTGATGCTCCAGCGGTGTCTGGACCTGCTGGCGCCCGCCCTGAAGGAGCCGGGGGCCGTGGTCGTCGACTGCACACTGGGACTCGGCGGGCACAGCGAGGCGTTGCTCGAACGCTTCCCCGAGGCCCGGCTCGTCGCGCTCGACCGGGACAAGGAGGCCCTGCGCCTGTCCGGCGAGCGGCTCGCCCCGTACGGCGACCGCGCCACCCTCGTGCACGCCGTCTACGACGAGCTGCCCGACGTACTCGACCGGCTCGGCGTCCCCCGCGTCCAGGGCGTCCTGTTCGACCTCGGCGTCTCCTCCATGCAACTCGACGAGGCGGACCGCGGCTTCGCCTACGCCCAGGACGCCCCGCTCGACATGCGCATGGACCAGACGTCCGGCATGAGCGCCGCCGAGGTCCTCAACACCTACCCGCCCGGCGAACTCGTCCGCATCCTGCGGGCGTACGGCGAGGAGAAGCAGGCCAAGCGGATCGTGTCCGCGGTCGTGCGCGAGCGCGAGAAGGAGCCGTTCACCAACAGCGCCCGGCTCGTGGAACTGATCCGCGCGGCACTCCCGCAGGCCGCCAAACGCACCGGCGGCAACCCGGCCAAGCGCACCTTCCAGGCCCTGCGCATCGAGGTCAACGGCGAGCTGTCCGTCCTGGAGCGGGCGATCCCGGCCGCCGTCGAGGCGATCGCCGTCGGCGGGCGGATCGCGGTGCTCTCCTACCAGTCCCTGGAGGACCGGCTGGTCAAGCAGGTCTTCGCGGCCGGTGCCGCCAACACCGCGCCGCCCGGACTGCCGGTGGTCCCCGAACGCTACGCGCCCCGGCTCAAGCTGCTCACGCGCGGTGCCGAACTTCCCACCGAGGAGGAGATCGCCGAGAACCGGCGGGCGGCTCCGGCGCGGCTGCGCGGCGCCGAGCGCATCAGGGAGTCCATCGGGTGAAGCGAGCGAGGCAGGCCAGGCACGGGGGCGGACGGTCCACCCGGGCCGAGGGGGAGGGCCAGTGAGCAGGAAACCCGAACTGAAAGGACGGGCGGCCCGGCTGGCCCGGCTCCTCCCGCCCGGCGGCGGCCGCGGCCAGGCGGCCCGGGCGCCCTTCGTCCTCCTCGTCGTCGTCCTGCTCGGCGGCGGCCTCATCGGGCTTCTGGTGCTGAACTCCGCCCTGAGCGAGGGGTCCTTCCAGCTGGACGACCTCAAACAGGAGACCAAGAGCCTCACCGACGAGGAGCAGGCGCTCCAGCGGGACATCGACGCCTACTCCGCCCCCCGGGCCCTCCAGCGCCGCGCCCGCGAACTGGGCATGGTCCCCGGCGGCGACCCCGCCTTCCTCGGCCCCGACGGCACCGTCAAGGGCTCGCCCAGCGCCGCGCCGACCGGGACCACCCCGCTGGTGCTCGCCCCCGAGGCGCTGACCACGGCGCCCGACGGCGTGCTCACCGCCACCCCGTCGCCCGTCGGCACCCAGCCGCCCCCGGCCCCCTCCGCCCCGCCCACCACCCCCACCGCAGCGGCGACCTCCACCCCGAGCCCGACTCCGACCCCGACTCCCGGCAGGTGACGGAAGTGTCCGACAGGGAACCGCCGCGCCGCCGTGTGCCCGGACCCGCGAGGCCCGTCCGTCCCGGCGGACGGCGGCAGCCCGGCCCCGGCGCCCGGCCCGCCCGCCGCCCCGGCCCGCCCCGGCCCGCCGCGCCCCGCACCATCCGGCTGGGCAGCCCCCGCCCGCGGCTCAGGATGATCGGCCTCGCGCTGACCCTCGTACTGGCCGCCTTCGTCGTACGGCTCCTCCAGGTGCAGGCCGTCGACGCCGGCACCTACTCCGCCAAGGCCGAGCAGAACCGCTACGTGGTCCACACCCTGCCCGCCGAGCGCGGCGGCATCACCGACCGCAACGGCGTCGCCCTCGCGACCACCGTGGACTCCTACGACATCACCGCCGACCCCACGATGTTCACCCGCGAGCAGCTGAAGGTCGGCGACGGGCCCGAGCAGGCGGCTGCGCTCCTCGCGCCCATCCTCGGCCAGGAGCAGGAGGACCTGGCCGAGCGGCTGCGCCCCGAGAACAAGGAACTGCGCTACGTCCGCCTCGCCCGGCGGCAGACCCCGCAGGTCTGGAACCAGATCAAGGACCTGAAGTCCGCGCTCACCACGAAGGCGGAGACGGACAAGTCCGTGGTCAACGCCCTCGCGGGCGTCTTCGCCGACCCCAGCAGCAAGCGCGTCTACCCGGGCGGCGACCTGGCCGCCGGCGTCCTGGGCTGGGTCGGCGCCGACGGCAAGGGCGGCGGCGGCCTGGAGCGGCAGCTGGACAAGACGCTGGCGGGCGAGGACGGCAAGATCCGCTACGCGCAGTCGGGCGGCCGCCAGGTCCCCACCGCCGGCTCCACCGAGACACCGGCCGTGCCCGGCAGCGACGTCGAGCTGACCATCGACCGCGACATCCAGTGGGCCGCGCAGGACGCCATCAGCGAGCAGGTGGAGAAGTCCAAGGCGGACGGCGGCTACGTCATCGTCCAGGACACCGCCACCGGCGAGATCCTCGCCATGGCCAACTCGCCGGGCTTCGACCCGGGCGACCTCGCCCACGCCGACCCGGACGCGCTGGGCAACGCCGCCCTCCAGGACGCCTTCGAACCCGGCTCCACCGCCAAGGTGATGTCGATGGCGGCGGTACTGGAGGAGGAGGCCGCCACGCCGGGCACCCACATCACCGTCCCCAACCGCCTCAAGCGCGGCGACCGGCTCTTCAAGGACGACATCGACCACCCGACCTGGTACCTCACGCTCAACGGCGTGCTCGCCAAGTCCAGCAACATCGGCACCATCATGGCCACCGGCGAGCTGGGCAAGACCCAGGCCGAGGCCAACAAGGTGCTCTACTCCTACCTGCGCAAGTTCGGCCTGGGCGGCTACACCGGCCTCGGCTTCCCCGGCGAGACCAAGGGCATCCTGGCGCCGCCCGGCCAGTGGTCGACGTCGCAGCAGTACACGATCCCTTTCGGCCAGGGCGTCTCCATCAACGCGCTCCAGGCGGCCTCCGTGTACTCGACCATCGCCAACGGCGGAGTCCGCGTCGAACCCACGCTCGTACGCGGCACCAAGGACGCCGACGGACGCTTCGCACCGTCCCCGGAGCCCGAGAAGAGCCGTGTGATCAGCGAGAAGACCGCGAAGACCCTCTCGCAGATGCTGGAGTCCGTCGTCGACGACGAGGAGGGCACCGGCACCAAGGCCCGCATCCCCGGCTACCGCGTGGCGGGCAAGACCGGCACGGCCAACCGAGTGGATCCGGACACCGGCAAGTACCGGGGCTACACCTCGTCGTTCGCCGGGTTCGCCCCCTCCGACAAACCCCGCGTCACCGTCTACTGCGCCATCCAGAACGCCACCGAGGGCAGCTACTTCGGCGGCCAGATCTGCGGACCCATCTACAAGCAGGTCATGGAGTTCGCCCTGAAGACCCTTCAGGTCCCCCCGACCGGGGCCGCCCCCGCGAGACTCCCGGTCACCTTCAAGCCCTGACCTCCGTCGGGCCAGTACCGAGCCAGCGTCGTTTCAGTACCGAGCCACCAGGAACCACCCGTGACAACGATCACCCCCGACCCCGGGAACCAGAGCAGCCCCGAGCCCTCACTTCGCCCGGAAGCCGGTACGCCCGGTACGCTCACCGCCGTGCCACACCCTGATCAGTCCCAAACCACCCAGAAGGGCCAACCCGTGACATACCCGGGACCGCCCCGGCCGGTGCGGATCTCCGCCACGCCCCTCGCGGAACTCGCCGATCAGCTGGGTGTCGCCGCGCCGGACAGCACCGCGGGAGTCACGGGCATCACCCACGACTCCCGCGCCGTCCGCCCCGGTGACCTGTACGCCGCCCTGCCCGGCGCCCGCCTGCACGGCGCCGACTTCGCCACCCAGGCCGAGGGCCTCGGCGCCGTCGCCGTGCTGACCGACCCGTCCGGCGCCGAGCGCGCCGCCGCCGCCGCCGGCCTGCCGACGCTCGTCGTCGACGACCCGCGGGCGCGGATGGGGGAGTTGGCGGCCACGATCTACGGCCACCCCGGCCGCGACCTGCTCCAGATCGGCATCACCGGCACCTCCGGCAAGACCACCACCGCCTACCTCGTCGAGGGCGGTCTGCGCACGGCGAAGTCCACCGGCCTCATCGGCACGGTCGAGATGCGCATCGGCGACGAGCGCATCAAGTCCGTGCGCACCACGCCCGAGGCCACCGACCTCCAGGCGCTGTTCGCGGTGATGCGCGAGCGCGGCACCGAGGCGGTCGCCATGGAGGTCTCCAGCCACGCCCTGGTGCTGGGCCGCGTCGACGCCTGCGTCTTCGACATCGCGGTCTTCACCAACCTGAGCCCGGAGCACATGGAGTTCCACTCCGGTATGGAGGACTACTTCCAGGCCAAGGCGCAGCTGTTCACGCCGGAGCGCAGCAAGCTCGGCGTGGTCAACGTGGACGACGAGTACGGGCGCCGCCTCGCCAACGAGGCCACCGTCCCGGTCGTCACCTACTCCGCCGAGGGCCACCCCGACGCGGACTGGCGCGCCGACGAGGTCGAGGTCGGCCCGCTGGACTCCACGTTCACCGTGCTGGGGCCCAAGGGCGAGCGCGTGACCGCCAAGTCGCCGCTGGCCGGCCCGTTCAACGTGGCCAACACCCTCGCCGCGATCGTCGCCCTGGCCGCCGCCGGCCTGGACCCGCACGAGGCCGCCGACGGCGTCGCCGCGGTGCCGGGGGTGCCGGGCCGCCTGGAGCGCGTGGACGAGGGCCAGCCGTACTTCGCGGTGGTCGACTACGCCCACAAGACCGACGCCGTCGAGTCGGTCCTGCGGGCCCTGCGCAAGGTGACCGAGGGCAAGCTGCACGCCGTGCTCGGCTGCGGCGGCGACCGGGACACCACCAAGCGCGAGCCGATGGGCGCCGCCGTGGCGCGGTTCGCCGACACGGCCGTACTGACCTCCGACAACCCCCGCTCCGAGGACCCGCTCGCGATCCTCGCCACCATGCTCCAGGGCGCGGCCTCCGTGCCCGCCCACGAGCGCGGCGAGGTGCAGGTCTTCGAGGACCGGGCCGCCGCCATCGCCGCCGCCGTCGCCCGGGCCGAGCCCGGCGACACGGTGCTGGTGGCGGGCAAGGGCCACGAGCAGGGCCAGGACATCGCCGGGGTGGTCCGTCCCTTCGACGACCGCGAGGTGCTGCGCGCAGCCATCAAGAAAGCCCAAGGATGAGATCCCGAATGATCCAGCCGATCCTGATCCTGATCCAGGGGACGAACTTGTGATCACCCTCTCTCTCGCCGAGATCGCAGAAGTCGTCGGCGGGCGGATGCACGACATACCGGACGCGTCCGCGCAGGTCACCGGCCCCGTCGTCCGGGACTCCCGGGAAGCGGGGCCGGGCAGCCTCTTCGTCGCCTTCGTCGGCGAACGGGTGGACGGCCACGACTTCGCCGCCGCGGTCGTCGAGGCGGGGGCGGTGGCCGTGCTCGGCTCCCGCCCCGTCGGCGTGCCCGCGATCGTCGTGGACGACGTCCAGGCCGCCCTCGGCGCCCTCGCCCGGCACGTCGTACGCCGCCTCGGCACCACGCTCGTCGCCCTCACCGGGTCCGCCGGCAAGACCAGTACCAAGGACCTCATCGCCCAGGTGCTGCGGCGCAAGGCGCCCACGGTCTTCACGCCCGGCTCCCTCAACAACGAGATCGGGCTGCCGCTCACCGCGCTCACCGCCACCGAGGAGACCAGGTTCCTCGTCCTGGAGATGGGCGCCCGGGGCATCGGCCACATCCGGTACCTCTGCGAGCTGACCCCGCCGAAGGTCGGCCTCGTCCTCAACGTCGGCTCCGCGCACATCGGCGAGTTCGGCGGCCGGGAGCAGATCGCCCAGGCCAAGGGCGAACTCGTCGAGGCGCTGCCGCCGGCCGAGGAGGGCGGTGCCGCGATCCTCAACGCGGACGACCCTCTCGTACGGGCCATGGCCTCCCGGACGAAGGCGAAGGTGATCCTTTTCGGAGAGTCCGACGAAGCGGACGTTCGCGCCGAGAACGTGCGACTCACGGACACCGGACAGCCTTCGTTCAGGCTTCACACACCCTCCGGTGCAAGCGATGTGACCATGCGCCTGTACGGTGAGCACCACGTGTCGAACGCGCTCGCCGCGGCCGCCGTCGCCCACGAGTTGGGCATGTCCGCAGACGAGATCGCCACCGCGCTCTCCGAAGCGGACTCCCTCTCCCGCTGGCGGATGGAGGTCACCGAGCGCCCGGACGGCGTGACGGTCGTCAACGACGCCTACAACGCGAACCCCGAGTCCATGAAAGCCGCGCTGCGCGCGCTGGTGGCCATCGGCAAGGGGCGCCGTACGTGGGCGGTGCTCGGCAAGATGGCCGAGCTCGGGGACGAGGCGCTCGCCGAGCACGACGCGGTCGGACGGCTCGCCGTCCGGCTCAACGTCAGCAAGCTCGTCGCGGTCGGGGGCAGGGAAGCCCAATGGCTGCAACTGGGCGCATATAACGAGGGTTCGTGGGGTGAGGAGTCGGTGCACGTGTCCGACGCACAGGCGGCGGTCGACCTGTTGCGCAGCGAGTTGCGCCCGGGGGACGTCGTGCTCGTGAAGGCGTCCCGTTCGGTGGGTCTGGAGAGCGTCGCCACGGCGCTGCTGGAGACCGGCACCGAGGGTGAGGTTGCCGTCCGATGATGAAGCAGATCCTGTTCGCGGGCGTCATCGGCCTCTTCCTGACGCTGGTCGGCACCCCGCTGCTGATCAAGCTGCTGGCCCGCAAGGGCTACGGCCAGTACATCCGCGACGACGGACCGCGCGAGCACGCCAGCAAGCGCGGTACGCCGACGATGGGCGGTATCGCCTTCATCCTCGCCACGGTCGCCGCCTACTTCCTGGCCAAGGTGATCACCAGCTACCTGGAGCCCGACCCGAACGTCGACGCGGGCCCGACCTTCTCGGGCCTGCTGGTGCTCGGCCTGATGGTGGGCATGGGCCTGGTCGGCTTCCTCGACGACTACATCAAGATCGTCAAGAGGCGGTCGCTGGGCCTGCGGGCCAAGGCGAAGATGGCCGGCCAGCTGATCGTCGGCATCGGCTTCGCGGTGCTCTCGCTGCAGTTCGCGGACAACCGCGGCAACACCCCGGCCTCGACCAAGCTGTCGTTCATCACCGACTTCGGCTGGTCGATCGGCCCGGTGCTGTTCGTCATCTGGGCGCTGTTCATGATCCTCGCGATGTCGAACGGCGTGAACCTGACCGACGGCCTGGACGGCCTGGCCACCGGCGCCTCCGTCCTGGTCTTCGGTGCCTACACTTTCATCGGCGTCTGGCAGTTCCAGGAGTCCTGCGCCAACGCGCTGACCCTGACCAACCCGGGCGCCTGCTACGAGGTGAGAGACCCCCTCGACCTCGCCGTGGTCGCGTCCGCGCTGATGGGCGCCTGCCTCGGCTTCCTGTGGTGGAACACCTCGCCGGCCAAGATCTTCATGGGCGACACCGGTTCGCTCGCGCTCGGCGGTGTGCTCGCGGGTCTGGCGATCTGCTCGCGCACCGAGCTGCTGATGGCCATCCTCGGCGGCCTGTTCGTCCTGATCACCATGTCGGTGGTCATCCAGGTCGGCTCCTTCCGGCTGACCGGCAAGCGGGTCTTCCGGATGGCGCCACTCCAGCACCACTTCGAACTCAAGGGCTGGTCCGAGGTCCTTGTCGTGGTCCGTTTCTGGATCATCCAGGGCATCTGTGTGATCGTCGGACTGGGCCTCTTCTACGCGGGATGGGCAGCGGACAAGTGACCGACTCCTCGGTGCCTTTCGACTTCCAGGGCAAGCACGTCACCGTCGCCGGCCTCGGCGTCTCCGGTGTCCCGGCCGCCAAGGTCCTGCACGGGCTCGGCGCGCGCGTCACCGTCGTCAACGACGGCGACGACGAGCGCGCGCGGGCGCAGGCGGCGGAGCTGGAGGCGCTCGGCGTCACCGTGCGCCTCGGCGACGGAGCGACCCTGCCCGAGGGCACCGAGCTGATCGTCACCGCGCCGGGCTGGAAGCCGGACAAGCCGCTGTTCACCGCGGCCCACGAGGCCGGTGTCCCCGTCTGGGGCGACGTCGAACTGGCCTGGCGCCTGCGCGGCCGGGACGGCCGGAAGGCGGCGCCCTGGCTCGCGGTCACCGGCACCAACGGCAAGACCACCACCGTCCAGATGCTGGCGTCGATCCTGAAGGCGGCCGGCCTGCGCACCGCCGCCGTCGGCAACATCGGCGTCTCCCTGCTGGACGCGGTCACCGGCGACGAGGAGTACGACGTCCTGGCCGTGGAGCTGTCCAGCTACCAGCTCCACTGGGCGCCCTCCCTGCGCGCCCACTCGGCCGTCGTGCTCAACCTCGCCCCCGACCACCTCGACTGGCACGGCTCCATGGAGGCCTACGCCGCCGACAAGGGCCGGATCTACGAGGGCAACCGCGTCGCCTGCGTCTACAACGCCGCCGACAAGGCCACCGAGGACCTGGTCCGCGAGGCCGACGTCGAGGAGGGCTGCCGGGCCGTCGGCTTCACCCTCGGCTCCCCGGCACCCTCCCAACTCGGCGTCGTCGACGGCATCCTGGTCGACCGCGCCTTCGTCGAGGACCGGCAGAAGAACGCCCAGGAACTGGCCGAGGTCTCGGACGTCGACCCGCCGGCCCCGCACAACATCGCCAACGCCCTGGCCGCCGCCGGCCTCGCCCGCGCCTTCGGCGTCTCCGCCGCGGCCGTACGGGACGGGCTGCGGGCCTTCACGCCCGACGCCCACCGCATCGCGCACGTCGCCGACGTCGACGGGGTCGCGTACGTGGACGACTCCAAGGCCACCAACACCCATGCCACCGAGGCGTCCTTGGCGGCGTACGAGTCGATCGTCTGGATCGCCGGCGGGCTGGCCAAGGGCGCGACCTTCGACGAACTGGTCACGGGCGCGGCCAAGCGGCTGCGCGGGGCGGTCCTCATCGGCGCCGACCGCGCCCTGATCCGCGAAGCCCTGGCGCGACACGCCCCCGAAGTACCCGTGGTCGACCTCGGCCGGACCGACACTGGGGCGATGCTCCAGGCCGTCCAGGAAGCCCAGCGACTCGCCCGGCCCGGCGACACGGTCCTGCTGGCCCCGGCCTGTGCCTCCATGGACATGTTCACCAACTACAACAAGCGCGGCGACGCGTTCGCACAGGCCGTTCGCGAACTCGGCGCCTGACCCGGCCGCCTCCCGCGCCGGGCGAACTCGGGGAGGACGCGTGGGACGGTCCATGCCGACGTACAGCGGAGGCAGCGATGCCCGGTAGTCCCCAGAGCCGTACCGGACGTCCGCCCGTACAGCGGGCCGCCAGGCGACCCGTGGCGCCGGGGCCGCGGCACGAGAACCCGGTGCTCCGCCTGTACCTGCGCCTGCGCCGCGCCTGGGACCGGCCGCTGACCGCGTACTACCTGATCTTCGGCGGCAGCGCGCTGATCACCGTCCTCGGCCTGGTGATGGTCTACTCGGCCTCCCAGATCACCGCGCTCCAGCTGTCGCTGCCCGGCTCCTACTTCTTCCGCAAGCAGGCCCTGGCCGCCCTGATCGGCGCCGGACTGCTCGCGGCCGCCATGCGGATGCCGGTGAAGCTGCACCGCGCGCTGGCCTACCCGATCCTCGCCGGTGCCGTCTTCCTGATGATCCTGGTGCAGGTACCGGGGATAGGAGTCGCGGTCAACGGCAACCAGAACTGGATCGCGCTCGGCGGCTCCTTCCAGATCCAGCCCAGCGAGTTCGGCAAGCTGGCCCTGGTGCTGTGGGGCGCGGACCTGCTGGCCCGCAAGCAGGACAAGAGGCTGCTGACCCAGTGGAAGCACATGCTGGTGCCGCTGGCCCCGGCCGCGTTCATGCTGCTCGGGCTGATCATGATCGGCGGCGACATGGGCACGGCGATCATCCTGACGGCGATCCTGTTCGGGCTGCTCTGGCTGGCGGGCGCGCCCACCCGGCTCTTCGCCGGCGTGCTGTCCATCGCCGCGCTGCTCGGCTTCATCCTCATCAAGACCAGCCCCAACCGCATGGCCCGGCTCAACTGCCTCGGTGCCACCGACCCGGGCCCCGGCGACTCCTGCTGGCAGGCCGTGCACGGCATCTACGCCCTCGCCTCGGGCGGGCTGTTCGGCTCCGGGCTCGGTGCCAGTGTGGAGAAATGGGGCCAACTCCCCGAGGCCCACACCGACTTCATCTTCGCCGTCACCGGTGAGGAACTGGGCCTGGCGGGGACGCTGTCGGTGCTCGCCCTCTTCGCGGCTCTAGGCTATGCGGGTATCCGCGTGGCCGGACGCACGGAGGACCCGTTCGTGAGGTATGCCGCGGGAGGCGTGACCACCTGGATCACGGCCCAGGCCGTGATCAACATCGGTGCGGTCCTCGGGCTGCTGCCGATCGCCGGTGTCCCGCTCCCGCTGTTCTCCTACGGCGGTTCCGCCCTGCTGCCGACCATGTTCGCCATCGGTCTGCTGATCGCCTTCGCGCGAGACGAACCCGGTGCGCGGGCGGCGCTTGCGTTGCGGCAACCTCGCTTTGGTAGAAAGCGGGGGGCCAGGGGTCCCGGAACCAAGCGGAGCCCCCGGAGTTGGAACACGATGCGACGGCGTGCCTCGGCGGCGCGTTCGTCCGGAGAGCGGTGAATTTCGGTGCATGTCGTACTCGCCGGCGGAGGAACCGCGGGCCACATCGAGCCCGCGCTCGCCCTCGCGGACGCCCTGCGCAGGCAGGATCCGACCGTGGGGATCACGGCCCTGGGCACGGAACGCGGCCTGGAGACCCGCCTGGTGCCCGAGCGGGGTTACGAGCTGGCGCTGATCCCGGCCGTACCGCTGCCGCGCAAGCCCACCCCCGAGCTGATCACCGTCCCGGGCCGGCTGCGCGGGACGATCAAGGCGACCGAGCAGATCCTGGAGCGCACCAAGGCGGACGCCGTGGCCGGCTTCGGCGGCTACGTCGCCCTGCCCGCCTACCTCGCGGCCAAGCGGCTCGGCGTGCCGATCGTCGTGCACGAGGCCAACGCCCGCCCCGGGCTGGCCAACAAGATCGGCTCGCGCTACGCCAGCCAGGTCGCCGTCTCCACCCCCGACAGCAAACTGCGCAACTCCCGCTACATCGGCATCCCGCTGCGCCGCTCCATCGCCACCCTGGACCGGGCCGCCGCCCGCCCCGAGGCCCGCGCGATGTTCGGGCTCGACCCCAACCTGCCGACCCTGCTGGTCACCGGCGGCTCGCAGGGCGCCCGCCGGCTCAACGAGGTCATCCAGCAGGTCGCGCCCTGGCTCCAGCAGGCGGGCATCCAGATCCTGCACGCGGTCGGACCCAAGAACGAACTGCCGCAGGTCCACCAGATGCCGGGGATGCCCCCGTACATCCCGGTAAGTTATCTGGACCGGATGGACCTCGCGTACGCCGCCGCCGACATGATGCTCTGCCGCGCGGGCGCGATGACCGTCGCCGAACTCTCCGCCGTCGGGCTCCCGGCCGCCTACGTCCCGCTGCCCATCGGCAACGGCGAACAGCGGCTCAACGCCCAGCCGGTGGTCAAGGCCGGCGGCGGACTGCTGGTCGACGACGCGGAACTGACGCCCGAGTGGCTCCAGCAGAACGTCCTGCCGGTGCTCGCCGATCCGCACCGGCTGTACGAGATGTCCCGCGCCGCCGCCGAGTTCGGCCGCCGGGACGCCGACGACCTGCTCGTCGGCATGGTGTACGAGGCGATCGCCGCCCGTGCCCACCGCTAGAGACTGACGGAAGGCAGGGAGCGTGGCCGGACCGACCACCGCCGAGCGCGGGGAACGCCAGCAGGAGTCGTCCGGCCCGCCCCGCGCGCGCCGGTTCGGCCCGCCCCGTCTTCGTACGATCATCATCACGGCCGTCTCCCTCGCCCTGGTCGCGGGCGGCACCGTCTGGGTGCTCTACGGCTCGAACTGGACCCGCGTGGACGGCGTGTCGGTCTCCGGAACACGGGTTCTCACCGCCGCACAGGTGCGCGAGGCCGCCGACGTGCCCGTCGGTGAACCCCTGGTCTCCGTCGACACCGAGGCGGTCGAGGCGCGACTGCGCCGGAAATTGCCCCGCATTGACGAGGTCGACGTCGAGCGTTCCTGGCCGCACGGAATCGGACTGAAAGTGACGGAGCGCACCCCGGTTCTGATTGTCCAAAAGGGTAAAAACTTCGTGGAAGTGGACGATGAAGGCGTCCGATTCGCCACGGTTTCCCGGGCGCCCAAAGGCGTGCCGGCACTGGAATTGGAGCCCGACCGTTCCGGCTCGGCGGGGCCGAGTCTGCGCCGCTTCGACGAGGACCGTCTGGTGCGGGAGGCGGTACGGGTGGCGGGCCGTCTCCCGGACGCGGTCGCCCGGGACGCACGCCTCGTCAAGGTCCGTTCCTACGACGACATCTCACTGGAGTTGAGCGGCGAGCGGACCGTGGCGTGGGGGAGCGGCGAACAGGGTACGGACAAAGCCCGTGCGCTCACCGCGCTGATGAAAGCGACGCCCAAGGCGCACCACTTCGACGTGAGTGTTCCCACCGCCCCCGCGTCATCGGCGAGTTGACGGGTATCCGTGCAGGCCAGCACCCTGGCTGGGCAGCGCTACGGCTGATCACATAGGGTGAAAAGAAAAACGGGAGGTTCGGCGTGTTCGTTGAACGTGCGCCACTTGTCGACTTAGTGTCCTGTTCAGAAGACTCCAAGGAACAGACACACTGGTAACCCTAAACTTCAGCGTTAGGGTTCGGGTCGGCACTACGGACCGTCCCAATCGGCATCAGTCGTCGGGTCGCGGGGGCATCAGTGCTTCGGTGACCGGGCGACACGTAACTCGAGGCGAGAGGCCTTCGACGTGGCAGCACCGCAGAACTACCTCGCAGTCATCAAAGTCATCGGTGTCGGCGGCGGTGGTGTCAATGCCATCAACCGGATGATCGAGGTCGGTCTCAAGGGCGTCGAGTTCATCGCCATCAACACCGACGCGCAGGCGCTGTTGATGAGCGACGCCGACGTCAAGCTCGACGTCGGCCGCGAACTCACCCGCGGACTCGGCGCCGGAGCCAACCCGGCCGTCGGCCGCAAGGCCGCCGAGGACCACCGCGAGGAGATCGAGGAGGTCCTCAAGGGGGCCGACATGGTCTTCGTGACAGCCGGAGAAGGCGGCGGCACCGGCACCGGCGGCGCGCCCGTCGTGGCCAACATCGCCCGCTCGCTGGGCGCCCTCACCATCGGCGTGGTCACCCGCCCCTTCACCTTCGAGGGACGGCGCCGGGCCAACCAGGCCGAGGACGGCATCGCCGAACTCCGCGAAGAGGTCGACACCCTCATCGTCATCCCCAACGACCGGCTGCTGTCCATCTCGGACCGCCAGGTCAGCGTGCTCGACGCGTTCAAGTCCGCCGACCAGGTGCTGCTCTCCGGTGTGCAGGGCATCACCGACCTGATCACCACGCCCGGCCTGATCAACCTGGACTTCGCCGACGTCAAGTCGGTCATGTCCGAGGCCGGCTCCGCCCTCATGGGCATCGGCTCGGCCCGCGGCGACGACCGCGCGGTGGCCGCCGCCGAGATGGCGATCTCCTCGCCGCTCCTGGAGGCGTCCATCGACGGCGCCCGGGGCGTCCTGCTCTCCATCTCCGGCGGTTCCGACCTCGGCCTGTTCGAGATCAACGAGGCCGCCCAGCTGGTCAGCGAGGCCGCCCACCCCGAGGCCAACATCATCTTCGGCGCGGTCATCGACGACGCGCTCGGCGACGAGGTGCGGGTCACCGTGATCGCGGCCGGCTTCGACGGGGGCCAGCCGCCGTCCAAGCGGGACAACGTCCTCGGCTCCTCCTCGGCCAAGCGCGAGGAGCCCACCCCGGCACGGCAGAGCGACAGCCGTCCGTCCTTCGGCTCGCTCGGCAGCGTGAAGCCGAAGGAGGAGCCGGAGCAGGCGCCCGCGCCCGAGCCGGTCGCCGACCTGCCGCAGGTCTCCCCGCCGCCGGTCCCGCCGTCGCGGACCTACTCGGACAGCGCGGCCGAGGAACTGGACGTGCCGGACTTCCTGAAGTGATAGGACAGCGCGACACCGTGAACGGCGCGCACTTCGGCTTCACCGACCGGTGGGGCGGAGTGAGCGCCGTTCCGTACGAGGAGCTCAATCTCGGGGGCGCGGTCGGTGACGACCCCGGCGCCGTCACGGCCAACCGGGAGCTGGCCGCCAAGTCACTGGGCGTGGACCCTGACCGGGTGGTCTGGATGAACCAGGTGCACGGCGCCGACGTCGCCGTCGTCGACGGTCCCTGGGGCGACACCCCGGTCCCGCGGGTCGACGCGGTCGTCACCGCCGAACGCGGTCTCCCTCTCGCCGTCCTCACCGCCGACTGCGTGCCGGTGCTGCTCGCCGACCCGGTCGCCGGTGTCGCCGCCGCGGCCCACGCGGGCCGGCCCGGCCTGGTCGCCGGGGTCGTCCCCACGGCCGTACGGGCGATGGCCGGGCTCGGCGCGGACCCCGCCCGGATCGTCGCCCGCACCGGACCCGCCGTGTGCGGCCGGTGCTACGAGGTACCCGAGGAGATGCGGGCCGACGTGGCCGCCGCCGAACCGGCCGCGCACGCCGAGACGAGCTGGGGAACCTCGGCGGTCGACGTGGCCGCGGGCGTGCACGCGCAGCTCGAACGGCTCGGGGTGCGCGACCTGGTGGGGTCGCCGGTGTGCACCCGGGAGTCGCGGGACCACTTCTCGTACCGACGCGACCGCACCACCGGGCGGCTCGCGAGCTATGTCTGGCTGGACTGATGGGGCATGACGGACCGTAAGCACGAAATCGCCGCCAACCTGGCGAAGGTGGAGGAGCGCATCAGCGCCGCCTGCGCGGCCGCCGGCCGCCCCCGCGACGAGGTCACCCTCATCGTGGTCACCAAGACCTATCCGGCGGACGATGTGCGCATTCTCTCCGGACTCGGTGTGCGGCACGTCGCCGAGAACCGTGACCAGGACGCTGCACCGAAGGCCGCCGCCTGCGCGGACCTGCCGCTTTCCTGGCACTTCGTCGGTCAGTTGCAGACCAACAAGGTGCGTTCCGTGGTCGGGTACGCGGATGTGGTGCAGTCCATCGACCGGGCCCGGCTCGTCACGGCCCTGTCGAAGGAGGCCGTGCGGGCCGGCCGCGAGGTGGGCTGTCTCCTCCAGGTGGCGCTCGACGCGGGGGAGCGCGAGCGCGGGGAGCGCGGTGGCGTCTCGCCCGCCGGGGTCGAGGAGTTGGCCGGCCTCGTCGCGGGGGCCGAGGGGCTGCGGCTCGACGGGCTGATGACGGTGGCCCCCCTCACCGGCGAGTACGCGGGGCGCCAACAGGCCGCGTTCGAGCGCCTCATGGAATTGTCGACCTGCGTGCGCCGAGCCCATCCGGCTGCGAACATGGTCTCCGCAGGCATGAGTGCGGACCTCGAACAGGCCGTGGCCGCCGGAGCGACACATGTACGCGTCGGCACTGCGGTACTCGGAGTCCGCCCCAGGCTCGGGTAACGTCGCCAAGAAGTCGGACCACAGCAGAAAATATGGTCATTACCGCCGAAAGGCGGACGCAACGACCTCGTGGATCGCAGGCACTTGGCAGTCGTCAGCCGATCCACCACAGAGCGGAGGACTCAGAGCATGGCCGGCGCGATGCGCAAGATGGCGGTCTACCTCGGCCTCGTGGAGGACGATGGTTACGACGGCCGGGGGTTCGACCCCGACGACGACTTCGAACCGGAACTGGACCCGGAGCCCGAGCGGGACCACCGGCGACACGAACCGGCACATCAGTCGCACGGTTCACATCAGCCCCAAAGGGACGAAGAGGTACGAGTCGTGCAACCGCCCGCGCAGCGCGAGCCGATGCCCCGTGCCACTTCGCTCGCGGCGGAATCCGCGCGCCCGGCGCGGATCGCGCCCGTGGCGTCCATCACACAAGAACGCGCAAGCCTGGAAAAGAGCGCACCGGTCATCATGCCCAAGGTCGTGTCCGAACGAGAGCCCTACCGCATCACCACGCTTCACCCCCGGACCTACAACGAGGCCCGTACCATCGGGGAACACTTCCGTGAGGGCACTCCGGTGATCATGAATCTCACTGAGATGGATGACACAGATGCGAAGCGACTTGTCGACTTTGCGGCCGGTTTGGTGTTTGGTCTTCACGGCAGTATCGAGCGGGTGACGCAGAAGGTGTTCCTGCTGTCTCCTGCTAACGTCGATGTCACGGCGGAGGACAAGGCCCGCATCGCAGAGGGCGGGTTCTTCAACCAGAGCTGAGACGCACCACCGGTACAGAGCAAGAACACGGATCCGAGGACGGTTCCGAGAGATGGTTCAGGGGAGAGGGAAGCACCAGTCATGAGCGTGGTCCTGGATGTCGTCTACATCGCGCTGATGTGCTTCCTCATCGTGCTCATCTTCCGGTTGGTCATGGACTACGTCTTCCAGTTCGCCCGCTCGTGGCAACCCGGCAAGGCGATGGTGGTCGTTCTGGAGGCCACCTACACTGTCACCGATCCACCGTTGAAGCTTCTGCGGCGGTTCATCCCGCCGCTGCGTCTCGGGGGCGTGGCGCTCGACCTGTCCTTCTTCGTACTGATGATCATCGTCTACATCCTGATCCACATCGTGAGCCGGCTGTGAACGATGAGAGAGATACGGGCTTGCCGAATGCCGACGACAACGTTGAGGTGAAGAGATGCCGTTGACCCCCGAGGACGTGCGGAACAAGCAGTTCACGACCGTCCGCCTCCGAGAAGGCTATGACGAGGACGAGGTCGATGCCTTCCTCGATGAGGTCGAAGCCGAACTGACCCGCCTGCTCCGCGAGAACGAGGACCTGCGCGCCAAGCTGGCCGCGGCGACGCGTGCGGCCGCGCAGAACCAGCAGAACATGCGCAAGCCTCCGGAACCCCCGCAGGACCAGCAGCACGGGCAGCACCCACCGCAGCAGGGCGGGATGCCCCAGCAGGGTGGGATGCCGCAGCAGGGCGGTATGCCCCAGCAGGGCATGCGAGGTCCCGGCGCTCCGGTGCCCGCCGGCATATCGGGCCCGCCGCAGCAGCAGATGGGTGGCCCCATGGGTGGCCCGCCCCAGCTGCCGAGCGGTGCCCCGCAGCTGCCCGCCGGTCCCGGCGGTCAGGGTGGCCCGCAGGGCCCCGGCCCGATGGGTCAGGGTCCGGGACCGATGGGCCAGGGCGGCCCCGGTCCGATGCAGGGCCAGATGGGCCCCGGCCCGATGGGCGGCCCCATGGGCGGTCCGCAGGGTCCCGGTGGTCCCGGCGGCATGCCCGGTCAGGGAGGCCCCGGTGGCGACAGCGCCGCCCGGGTTCTGTCGCTGGCCCAGCAGACCGCCGACCAGGCGATCGCCGAGGCCCGTTCCGAGGCCAACAAGATCGTCGGCGAGGCGCGTTCGCGTGCCGAGGGTCTGGAGCGGGACGCCCGTGCCAAGGCGGACGCCCTGGAGCGGGACGCGCAGGAGAAGCACCGCGTAGCGATGGGCTCCCTGGAGTCCGCCCGCGCCACGCTGGAGCGCAAGGTCGAGGACCTGCGCGGCTTCGAGCGCGAGTACCGGACGCGACTGAAGTCGTACCTGGAGTCGCAGCTGCGTCAGCTGGAGACCCAGGCGGACGACTCGCTCGCCCCGCCGCGTACGCCCGCGACGGCCTCTCTGCCGCCGTCCCCGGCGCCCTCGATGGCACCGGCCGGCGCGAGTGCCCCGTCGTACGGCGGCAACCAGTCGATGGGCGGTGGGCCGAGCCAGTCCGGCCCGTCCTACGGCGGCGGCCAGCAGCAGATGTCGCCGGCGATGACCCAGCCGATGGCGCCGGTACGGCCGCAGGGCCCGTCGCCGATGGGGCAGGCGCCCTCGCCGATGCGCGGGTTCCTGATCGACGAGGACGACAACTGAGCCGGCGCACCGACGTCCGGTAGGTAGTACGGCGCAGCAGTCGGCAGCGTTCAGGGCGGGGCCCGGGGTTGTGTACCGGGGGCCGCCCGGCTGCCTGATGGCCGGTGTGTTATAAACAAATGACGCTGCCGACGATTGCGATGGTGTAGATCTAGGTGGTCGGCGGATCAT
>NZ_JBHYJX010000034.1:0-91072 GCF_042740985.1 Streptomyces sp. NPDC058985
AGCAGGGGCAGCGGGTCGGAGGAGGTGACCAGCTCGCGCAGCGGATGGCGGGCCAGCACCGCGTCCACCTCCGGCGTCAACGCCGCCGCCAGCCGGGTGGCCACGGGCAGCGTGTCGTCGAGCAGGGCTTCCGAGGCGGCCAGCAGCACCGAGCGCTCCGAGGCCCCCGGCACGCCCGCCGCGGCCCGCCGGTACAGCTCGGCCCCCTCCTCGAGCACGAGGCCGGCGTCGATGCCGGCCGGGATCTTGATGCGCGCGTGGTGCCGCCAGGTGGAGACGGGGTCGCTCCACGCCTCCACCCGGTAGGTCCAGTTGCCCGGCGCGTCCGGGGTGACCTCGGCGCCCCAGCGGTCGGTGCCGGGCGCCAGCTCCCGCATCGGCGTCCACGGGCCCGGCCGGCCCTCCGGGTCCTTCAGCACGACGTTGGCGGCGACCGCGTCGTGTCCCTCCCGGAACACGGAGGCGGAGACCTCGAACGTCTCCCCCGTCACCGCCTTCGCCGGCCGCCTGCCGTGCTCCACCACCGGGTGGACGTCCCGTACCGGGATACGTCCGATGCCCACGGTCGTAGTCATCCGTTCTCACCTCCGCCGTGCTCGGGGCCGGGCGCGCGCCCGGCCGATGGGGTCAGGCCGCGCCGGAGGGGGTCATCGGCCCCGACGGGGCGAAACGTTCCGGCTGCTCCTGCGCATGGGTGACCAGGTTCGTCCGCAGATACCTCTCGGCGGCGTCGGCTGCCTCGCGCGCGCACCGCTTTCCCATCAGCACGCAGAGGGTGTAGCCGGCGTCCTCGAAGGTGGTACGGACCGTGACGTCCGTGGGGGACACCAGCATCGAGCGTTCCCAGGCGCGGTAATGCCGCAGCTGCCGGGCGACTTCGCTCTTCGCGGGGAGCAGCATGGCCGGTCACCTTCCGGACGGTCCGGTGGTACGGACGATCGAGTTCTTCACACATGGTGCACGGGTGGTGACGCGCCGTCTTGTTGGATCTTCAACCTTCTCTTCGACCGTCCGCGCCCCGCTTTCCCCCCCGTTTGCCGGGGTTCGGCGCTCGTGTTGCACGAATGGACTACCGCTCCCACTCTGGAGTGACTCAGAAGCGATCAGCGCTCACGCTTCGTGATCGGGGAGTCCGTCCCCCAAGGGACGGCAGGAGCGGGAGCCTTCGCGGTGAGGAGCCACGACGATGAAGACCGCAGTGCCCTGCTACTACCACCTCGACGTGGAAGTGAGCCCCGAACGGGTCGGACAGGTCAGGCGCATCCTGGCCGCTCACCTCCGGTTCTGGAACCTGGAGAACCTCGTCGACCCCGTCTGTTCGGGTGCGGAGATGCTGCTTCGGGCGATCGACGAGCACGCGAGCGACAAGAACACGTCGATCGAGATGTGGTGGAACCACCAGCACCTCATCACGGCCGTAGCGGGCAACGACCACGCCCTCCGCCCCGACCAGGACCTGCGCACCTGCCTCCAGCACCTCGCCGCGCACAGCGACGGCTGGGGCTGCTGCGCCACCGACACCGGGGCGAAGGTCATCTGGTTCTCCCGGCGCGCCCGGTCCGCCGAACGCGTCCCGCTGGTGGCCACGTCCCCGGAGCCGATCACCCAGGAGGGCCTGGAAGTGCCGCGCGAGGTCATGCCGGTGGCCCGGCTGGCCCGCCCGGCGGCCGGCATGCTGGAGGAGGCCCGGTGACCCGCGAGCGGCCGAACTGGCAGGGGTCGCCCGTGTGGAGCGGGCTCCCCTATCCGCTGGGCGCCGCCTTCGACGGACAGGGCACCAACTTCGCGCTGTTCAGCGAGGTCGCCGAACGGGTCGACCTGGTGCTCGTCGACGACGACGGCACCCACAGCACGATCGCGCTGCCCGAGGTCGACGGCTTCGTCTGGCACTGCTACCTGCCCGGCGTCGGCCCGGGGCAGCGGTACGGCTACCGGGTCCACGGTCCGTGGGCCCCGGCGGTCGGCCACCGCTGCAACCCCGCGAAACTCCTCCTCGACCCCTACACCCGCGCGGTGGACGGGCGGGTGGACAACCACGCCTCCCTCTTCGAGCGGGCGCCGGGCAGACCCGACCCGGGCGACAGCGCCGGGCACACCATGCTCGGCGTCGTCACCGACCCTTTCTTCGACTGGGGCGACGACCGACCGCCCAGGCGCCGGTACGCGGAGTCCGTGATCTACGAGGCGCACGTCCGAGGGCTCAGCCGCACCCACCCCGACGTCCCGCCGGAACTGCGCGGCACCTACGCCGGGCTGGCGCACCCGGCGGTCGTGGAGCACCTGACGTCCCTCGGCGTGACCGCCGTGGAGCTGATGCCGGTGCACCAGTTCGTGCACGACGGGGTGCTCCAGGACCGGGGCCTGTCCAACTACTGGGGCTACAACACCATCGGCTTCTTCGCGCCCCACAACGGCTACGCCGCCCTCGGCACCCGCGGTCAGCAGGTCACCGAGTTCAAGTCGATGGTCAAGACGCTGCACGAGGCCGGCCTCGAAGTGATCCTCGACGTGGTCTACAACCACACCGCCGAGGGCAACGAGCAGGGCCCCAGCCTCTCCTTCCGGGGCATCGACAACGCCTCGTACTACCGCCTGGTGGACGGCGACTGGCAGCACTACTACGACACCACCGGCACCGGCAACAGCCTGCTGATGAGGCACCCCTACGTCCTCCAGCTCATCATGGACTCGCTGCGCTACTGGGTGACCGAGATGCACGTCGACGGCTTCCGCTTCGACCTCGCGGCCACCCTGGCCCGGCAGTTCCACGAGGTGGACCGGCTGTCGGCGTTCTTCGACCTCATCCAGCAGGACCCGGTGATCAGCCGCGTCAAACTGATCGCCGAGCCCTGGGACGTCGGCGAGGGCGGCTACCAGGTCGGCAACTTCCCGTCGCTGTGGTCGGAGTGGAACGGCAAGTACCGGGACGCCGTACGGGACTTCTGGCGCTCCGAGGAACACACCCTCGGCGAGTTCGCCTCCCGGCTGACCGGCTCGTCCGACCTGTACCAGCACAGCCGGCGCCGTCCCCGCGCCAGCGTCAACTTCGTCACCGCGCACGACGGGTTCACCCTGCGCGACCTCGTCTCCTACAACGACAAGCACAACGAGGCCAACGGTGAGGACAACCAGGACGGCGAGAGCCACAACCGGTCCTGGAACTGCGGCGCCGAGGGCGCGACCAGGGACCCGGCCGTCCGGGAACTGCGCGGCCGCCAGCAGCGCAACTTCCTCGCCACGCTGCTGTTCTCCCAGGGCATCCCGATGCTCTGCCACGGCGACGAACTGGGCCGCACCCAGCGCGGCAACAACAACGCCTACTGCCAGGACAACGAGATCTCCTGGATCGACTGGCGGCTGGACGACGAGCAGCGCGCCCTCCTGGACTTCTCCCGGCGGGTCATCGCGCTGCGCGCCGACCACCCCGTGCTGCGCCGGCGCCGGTTCTTCCTCGGCGACACGGTCACCCGCGCGGACCAGCCGCTGCCCGACCTGGTGTGGCTGCTGCCGGACGCCACGGAGATGACCGACGCCGACTGGCAGCGCTCCGACGCGCACGCCGTCGGCGTCTTCCTCAACGGCGACGCCATCGCCGAACCCGACCCGTGCGGACGGCCGGTGGTCGACGACTCCTTCCTGCTGCTGTTCAACAGCCACTGGGAGGCCGCCGGCTTCCGGCTGCCCGGCGCGGCCTACGGAGAGCGCTGGACGGCCCTGGTCGACACCGCCGACCCCGAGGGCCTCCCCGACGAGGCGGAGCACAAGGCGGACACGGTGGTGACCGTCGAGCAGCGCAGTCTGGTGCTGCTCTCCCGGCCGTCCCGCACCGGCCGGTGAGCCGGTGAGGTCAGTTGCCGAGGCGGCGCGCGGTCACCGTGAACTGCGCGCCGTCGGCGTCCCGGAGCACGCCCTCGTCGCCGCTCAGGGAGAGCACACTGCCGCCGTGCAGCTCCGCCGCCCGGGCGCACGCCCCGACGTCGTCCACCGCGAAGTGGACCTGCCAGTGCGGCCGTACGGCCGGGTCCGGGGCCGCCTCCAGGGCGCCGGACTCGATCCGGGCCACGACGTCGCCCTGATGGCGCAGGACCACCTCGTCGCCCTCGTAGCGGACCTCGCAGCAGCCCTCGCCCGACGCCCAGTCGAAGATCTCACCGTAGAAGATGGCGGCGTCGAAGGCGTCACGCGTGTGCAGGCGGATGAACGCGGGGCGCGACCTGCGCCAGGCGTCCCACTCGGTGAACAGCTCGCCCTCCCAGATCCCGAAGGTCGCGCCGTCCCGGTCGGCGAGCAGCGCCGCCCGCCCGGGCGGCAGGGAGATCGGCCCGACCGCGGCGGTTCCGCCGCGCTCCTGCGCCCGCGACACGGCCTCGTCCGCGCTGCGCACGGCGAAGTACGGCGTCCACGCCACCGCCATCTGCCACATCGCGGCCACCGCGGCGATCCCGGCGACCGGCACCGCGTCGGCCAGCGCGATGCGGAAGGGCTCGCCCAGCTTGCCGGGCCGCCACTGCCAGCCCAGCACGGCGGAGTAGAACTCCTCGGTGGCCTTCAGGTCACGGCTGGTGAGACTCACCCAGCAGGGCGCCCCGTACACGGAGTGCGTGGACATCAGGCTGTCCGCGCCGGCGGGGTGGGTCATGTCGTGGTTCATGGCAGTCGCGTCCTGGTCTCGTCCACCGGCAGCCACCGGCTCCACACCAGTGTCCGGCCGGGAGTGCGGCGGGCGCCTGCCGAGTACCCCGGCGGCGACGCCGAAACGGTGGCGCGGACGCCCCGTACGGCCCAGTGGCGGGACGCCCCGGGGGTCGCGACCATGGAGGCGGCGCAGCGGTCCCGCGCGGCACAGGCGGCGGTGACCCGCCGGATCCGGAGGTGACCATGTCCACGGACACGGGCTCGGACCAGGTCTTCCAGCTGCAGGAGCAGGTCCGGCAGCTGAAGGAGGCGGTCGTCTCGCACGCCGTCGTGGACCAGGCCATCGGGATGATCGTCGTCCTGGGCCGGGTCGCACCCGACCAGGGGTGGATCATCCTGCGCGAGGTCTCCCAGCACACGAACGTCAAACTCCGCGATGTCGCGGAGACGATCCTCGCCTGGGGGCGCACCGGAGTGATGCCGCCGCGGATACGGGCCGCGCTGGAGGACACCCTGGACCGGCAGTGCCCCACCCGTGTCCCCGGCGCCCCGACGGAGCGCTGAGACCCCTCAGCGGGCCTCCGTCAGGATCTCCTCGCGGATCCGGTCGAAGCAGCCGGTGAGCAGCCGGGAGACGTGCATCTGGGAGATGCCGAGCTGCTGCGCGATGCGGCTCTGCGTCATGCCGCCGAAGAAGCGCAGGTAGAGGATGGTGCGCTCGCGTTCGGGCAGCGCCTCCAGGCAGGGCCGGACGGCCACCCGGTCCACCACCGCGTCGAACGCCGGATCGGGACCGCCGAGCGCGTCCCCGAGGGCGTACCCGTCGGTGCCGGGCATCTCCGCCTCCAGCGACAGGGCGGTGAAGCACTCCAGGGCCTCCATGCCGGTCCGGACCTCGACCGTGGTCAGCTGCGCGTGCTCGGCGATCTCCTCCACGGTCGGCGCGCGTCCCGGCGTGGTCTGCGCCAGCTCCTTCGCCGAGCGGCGCACCCGGTTGCGCAGGTCCTGGATCCGGCGCGGCACGTGCAGGGTCCACATGTGGTCGCGGAAGTGCCGCTTGATCTCGCCGGTCACGGTCGGCACGGCGTACGCCTCGAAGGCGTGGCCGCGTTCCGGGTCGTAGTGGTCGACGGCCTTGACCAGCCCGAGGGCCGCCACCTGGTAGAGGTCCTCCAGATTCTCGCCGCGGCCCCGGAAGCGTACGGCGATCCGCTCCGCCATCGGGAGCCAGCTCCGGATCAGTTCGTCCCGCAGCGCCCGGCGCTCGGGTCCCTCGGGCAGCCCGGCGAGCCGGTCGAACGCGGCGGCGGTGTCGGGGGCGTCGTCGTGCGGGTGGGGCTTGGTACGGCCGGCGACACGCATCACGCGCACCTCCCTCGGCAGGGGTGCTGGCAACTCCTCGTACATATGGATACTGAGCGCGTTTGGGCCGGACGGCCACTCGAACGGCCGCGGGCCGGTGATCGGCACGGCGGACGGGCCGGAAGTGATGTGCGGCACGCTCCCCGTGATCGTCCGGCGCGGGCCCCGGCGGATCCTTCCTGGGCAGCGCTTGATCACCGATCAGAAGGCACGAAATCCCTGGCCACAGCCCATTCCGCTCATTTGACAGTGCACTGAGCGCACAGATAGGAAGCAGCGTCGAGAGGTCGAGAGGGGCACCGTGTACGAGCCGAACGTGGTCGGGGACTGGCAGGAGTACGACGAGCACGCCGGCCTGCGGGTCCGCGTCCACCGTCTTGAGCCGGCCGAGCCGCCGCGTGGGCGCGACGACGCCGCCGAGGGGCTGACGTACTTCTGTGTCCGAGTGACCGTCGAGAACCGGGGCGCCGGGCACCTCGGCATCCACCTGGAGGACGGCCAGATCGACGTCCGGATCGGCCCCGACGGTGAGAGCGCCTTCCTCGACTGGCGCAACTCCCAGTTCATCGAGGGTTTCGACGTCTACCCGCTGCGCCGGGCCACCGCCGTGCTCTACGCGGCCGGCCCGGAGCCGAGCCTCGGGCAGGTGGACGTCCAGGTCCAGCTGCGGGTGGACGAGGAGTGGGCCGACCGCCGGCTGTGGAGCGGCGGCCTCGGTCTGCCCGACCCGGCCGCCGGGGCGGCCCCGGGCGCGGTGCGGGGCGAGGAGCTGGCGCACCAGGTGAGCGCCTTCCTGCGGGGGCAGGCGGAGGATGGCTCCGCCTGATCCGCCGGGCGGGCGCGGCCGGGCCGCGGCGCCTCAGTGCGCGATGCCGTCGATGATCTCGCGGGCGCCCTGCCGCAGCAGCGCCACGGCGACCGAGGTGCCCAGGGTGGCCGGGTCGAGCCGGCCGGCCCACTCGTGGGCGTTCAGTCGCGTCTTGCCGTCCGGGGTGAACACACAGGCCCGCAGCGAGAGTTCCCCGCTCCGGTCCACGCGGGCGTACCCGGCGATCGGGCTGTTGCAGTGCCCCTGGAGAACGTGCAGGAACATGCGCTCCGCCGTCGCCTCCCGGTGCGTTCGCGGATGGCCGAGGCCGCTGACCGCGTCGATCAGGGCGGTGTCGTCCTCGCGGCACTGAAGGGCGAGGATGCCCGCGCCGATCGGCGGCATCATCGTCTCGGGGGAGAGGACCTCGCTGACCACGTCACGGCGGCCGATGCGCTCCAGGCCGGAGACCGCGAGCAGCAGCGCGTCCGCCTCACCGGCGGCGAGCTTCGCCAGCCGCCGGTTGGCGTTGCCCCGGAACGGCACGCACCGCAGCTGCGGGTGGGTGGCGGCCAGCTGCGCGACGCGGCGCACCGAGGAGGTGCCGACCCGGGTACCGGCCGGCAGCTCGTCCAGGGTGAGCCCCTCCGGGTGGACGAGGGCGTCCCTGATGTCGTCGCGCTCCAGGAAGGCGGCGAACACCGTGCCGGCGGGCAGTGGCCGGTCGGCGGGCACGTCCTTGACGCAGTGCACGGCGAGATCGGCCTCGCCCGACAGCAGGGCGGCGTCCACCTCCTTGGTGAACGCGCCCTTGCCCTCCACCAGCGACAGGTCGCCGAGCCACTTGTCGCCGGTGGTCTTCACCGGGACGACCTCGGTGCGCACGCCGGGGTGGAGGGCGGCCAGCTCCCCCCGGACGCGCTCGACCTGAGCGAGGGCCATGGGGGAGTCGCGCGAGACGATACGGATCAGTTCGGGGACGGACATGCGCACACGATAGTGCTCACCGGGGTGCCCGGGTCGCGTGGTTCGCCCGACCGGCCGGGTGTCGTCCGTCTCCGAGGGCGTCCCGTTCGGGCGTCCGTCCGTCAGGCGTTCGGGTCGAAGGGGATGCCGGAGGGCTTGGCGGCCGCCAGGTGGGAGGCGAAGCTGCCGTCCTTCAGGCCGAAGTGGGCGCTGCCGAAGTCGTGGGAGGCCAACTTGTCGCGCACACCCGCCGGGTAGCCGTTCCAGCCCACCAGCGCCGGGTACTGCCAGCCGCCCTTGTGGTTCTCCGGCGGCTCGTCGCCCGCGGTCGCCAGGCGGAAGCAGTGGGTGCTGATGCCGTCCTTGTGGTAGACGATCTTCGGGTGGGTGCCGTCGAAGCGGACCGCCGAACGCGCGTGCACGCTGAACGAGCCGTGGTTGGAGGTCGAGACGTACTGCACCGCCCCGTCCCGCACCCACACCACCACGTGCTCCCAGTCGTGCCGGTGGCCGCCCAGGCTGCTGCCGGGCAGTGCCTGGTCCTTCTCGAAGTACAGGCCGTACATGTAGGCGCACCACCCGTTGTTGCACTTGGCGCGCGCGTAGCCGTTGGTGTTGTCCAGGTCGGCCGCGTCCCGGCAGTTGCCGTTGAGCGCGCCGGTCGGCTTGAGCCCGCCGTTGACCGTTCCGTCGGCGCCGATGGCCGGCGTGGGGTAGCAGCCGTCGGTGTCGTAGTCGTAGGCCGGCTGGTACGTCTGCTCCAGGGCGTCCGCGCCTGCGGGCAGTCCGGGCGGCGGGGCGGCGAACGCGCTGGTGGGGAAGGCGACGACGAGGGCGAGGGCACCGAGCGGTGCGGTGAGCCATCTCAGGCGACGGGGGGTGGCGGTACGCGGGGGCATCGCGTTCTCCTCTGCGGGCGCAGCCCAACGGCTGTGGGGGGAAGGGGAGTTCAGGTTCCCGTCTTTCCACTCCCGCGCCAAGGGCGCCCGGGCGTCACCGCGGTGAAGTGCTGCCCAATGGATGATGCTCCGTCACGCGTTCATCCCGGGTCGTCCGGAATGTCGGCCGCCGACTCCTCGGGCGCCAGGTCCGGGCGGAGTCTGAGCCAGGACGGCTGGCGGAGTATGCCCTCCCGGGTGCGGGTGCTGTAGCGGACCTCGCCGACCAGCCGGGGGACGACCCAGCGCGCTCCCGGTACGGCCGGCACCGGGTCGAAGGGGCAGACGTCCGTGGCCGCCGCCCCGAGCAGGGCCGCCAGTTCGGCACGCTCGGCCGCGCTCCAGCCGGTGCCGACGCCGCCGACGTAGCGCAGCCGTCCCCCGGCGCGCTGGCCGACCAGGAGGGCGCCGGGCAGGCCCGTGAGGTGTCCTTTGCCGGGCAGCCAGCCGCCGACCACGACGTCCTCGCTGTGCATGTTGCGGATCTTGATCCAGGCGCGGGAGCGGACCCCCGGTTCGTACACCGAGTCCAGCCGCTTGCACACCAGCCCCTCCAGGCCGTGCTCGCGGGTGGCGCGCAGGGCCTGTGCGCCGTGGCCGACCAGTGCGGCGGGGGTGGACCAGGCGGGACCGGCGAGGCCGAGGTCCGTCAGCCGCTCGCGGCGGCCGGTGTAGGGCAGGCGCAGCAGGGACTCGCCCGCCAGGTGCAGCGCGTCGAACAGCACGAGGTGGACGGGGACCCTGGCCGCCCGGTGCGCCGCCCGTGCGGGGGCGTGCGCGAGGCCCATCCGGGACTGGAGCAACTGGAAGTCGGCGCGGCCCTGTTCGTCCAGCGCCAGCACCTCGCCGTCCAGGACCGCGGGGGTGGCGCCGAGGGCGGTGGCGAGCGGTGCCAGTTCGGGATAGGCGGCGGTGATGTCGTGGCCGGAGCGGGCGCGCAGCAGCAGGCTGCCGTCGCCGGGCAGGTAGACCACCACCCGCTGGCCGTCCTGCTTCGTCTCGTAGGCCCAGCGCCCGTCCAGCGCGGCGGGCGGCAGGACGCCGGGGGTGGCGAGCATGGGCGGGATCTGCGGCAGCTCCACGGGTCAGTTCTCGACGCGCCGGGCCGCCGTCACGCGCCCCGCCCGCCAGGTTCGCCTGAACGGCGCCGCTCCCCACACAGGGGCCGGCGCCGTCGCCGTCAGTGGGCGGAGGCGGCCCGCGCCGCGGCACCGTCGGCCGCCGCCGGGTGCGCCGCCCCGGCGGAGGAGCGGTGGCGCGGGATGAACGACGCGAGCACGAGGGCGAGCAGTGCGGCGCCCGCGCCGATGCCCATGACCACCTTGAACGCGTTCTCGGAGGGCAGGGCGAAGCCGCCGAGCGTGACCGTCATCTGGGCCAGGATCACGCCGGCGATGGCGCTGGCCACCGAGGTGCCGATGGACCGCATGAGCGTGTTGAGGCTGTTCGCGGCGGCCGTCTCACTGGCCGGCACCGCACCCATGATCAGCGCCGGCATGGCGCCGTAGGTGAAGCCGATGCCCGCGCCGATGACGCAGGAGACCAGCACCAGGTGCCAGACCTCGGACATCAGCACGATGTTGAGCCCGTAGCCGCCCGCGACGATCAGGGCGCCGATCATCAGGGTCACCTTGGGGCCCCGGGACTTGGACACCTTCGCGGAGACCGGGGCGAACGCCATCATCACCAGCCCGGACGGCGCCATCACCAGGCCCGCCGTCAGCAGGGACCGGCCCAGACCGTAACCGGTGGCCTCGGGCAACTGGAGGAGCTGCGGAAGTACCAGGGACATGGCGAACATGGAGAAGCCGACGGCTATCGACGCCAGGTTGGTGAACAGCACCTGTCGGCGGGCGGTGGTGCGCAGGTCGACCAGCGGCCGCGGGGTGCGCAGCTCCCACCGGCCCCACACCAGCAGGATCACCACGGCCGCCGCGAACAGGCCGAGGGTGGTGCCGCTGCTCCAGCCCCAGTCGGCGCCCTTGGAGATCGCCAGCAGCAGGCAGACCAGACCGGCCGCCATGCCGAGGGCGCCGGGCACGTCGAAGCGGCCGCCGGTGCGCACCGCCGACTCCGGTACCAGGGCCAGCACCAGCACCAGGGCGACGGCGCCGAGCGCGCCGGAGACCCAGAACAGCATGTGCCAGTCGAGGTTGTCCGCGATCAGTGCCGCGGCGGGCAGGCCGAGCGCGCCGCCCACCCCGAGCGAGGCGCTCATCAGGGCCGTGGCGCCGGCCAGCCGCTCGGCGGGCAGCTCGTCGCGCATGATGCTGATGCCCAGCGGGATCACGGCGGCGGAGAGTCCCTGCATGGCGCGTCCGACGACCATCGGGACCAGGGTGTCGCTCAGTCCGCAGATCGCCGAGCCGACGATCAGCAGCACCAGGCTGAGCAGCAGCATGCGCCGCTTGCCCGCCATGTCGCCGAGCCGCCCGACGACCGGGGTGGCCACCGCGGCGGCGAGCAGCGTGGCGGTCACCGCCCAGGCCGCGTCCGAGGCGGGGGCGTCCAGCAGCTTGGGCAGCTCCGGGGCGATCGGGATGACCAGGGTCTGCATCAGCGAGACGACGATGCCGGCCAGGGCCAGTACCGCCACCACGGCGTTCGGCCGCGGTGCGGCGGGGGAAGCGGGCATGGATGAGCCTTTCGGGCGACGAGCGCGAGAGTCTGGGAGCGAAGGTTTAAGTCAGTCGCTTGAAGTATCGTACGGGGTGGGGAGAGGGCACGCCCGTCCAGGTCGCGCGACGGCCCGGCACGGGCGCCCCGTAGGCTTCCGTGTGAACGCGCCGCATGGCGGCGGACCTGCGACGACTCCAGGGACCGGTCGTCGCGGGCCGCAAGGAGAGTCCCGGTGGTGGTGATCATGGCGGGCAGGACGGTCCGGACCGAACAGGCCGGCGCGACCCGGCAGCTGATCCTCGTCACCGCCGAGCGGCTCTTCGCCGAGCACGGCGTGTACGCCGTCTCCAACCGGCAGGTCAGCGAGGCCGCGGGCCAGGGCAACAACGCGGCGGTCGGCTACCACTTCGGCACCAAGGCCGACCTCGTCCGCGCCGTGGCCAAGCGCCACTCGGTCCGCGTCGAGGAGCTGCGGGCCCGCCAGCTCGCCGCCCTCGGCGACTCGACGGACCTGCGCGACTGGGTGGACTGCCTGGTCCGGCCGCAGTTCGACCACCTGGCGGCGCTGGGCGGCCCCACCTGGTACGCCCGGTTCTGCGCCCAGGTCATGACCGACCCGGCGCTGCGGGAGATCATGGTCGAGGAGTCCCGCGCCTCCCCCTCGCTGCGCGAGATCATCGCCGGACGCGACCGCTGCATGCCCGCCCTGCCGGACGAGGTCCGCGCCGAACGGGGCGACATGGCGCGCCATCTCATCGTGCACGTGGCGGCCGAGCGGGAACGCGCCCTCGCCGAGGGGCGCCCCACGCCGCGGGCCGGCTGGCAGGAGGCCGCCGACGGGCTGGTCGACGCGATCGTGGGCATGTGGCTGGCGCCCGTCACACCCCGGGGCGGGGCGTGACGGGCGCGCGGTGACGGGCGGGCGGCCTCACTGCCGGTCCTTACCGTCGAGTAATATCGCGCGGCAGGCCCCCAGAGGAGGAACCGTGTCCCGGTCCGAACGCTCACCCCTGCTGCTCGCCGGTCTGCTGGCGACCGCGGGCGCCGCCCATTTCGCCCAGCCCCGCACCTTCGACGCGATCGTCCCGCGCTCCCTGCCCGGCTCGCCCCGGGCGTGGACGTACGCCAGTGGCGTCGCCGAACTCGCGCTGGCCGCCGGCGTCGCCCTCCCGCGCACCCGCAAGGCGGCCGCGCTGACCGCGGCGGCCTTCTTCGTCGGGGTGTTCCCCGCCAACGCCAAGATGGCCTGGGACTGGCGGCACCGCCCCGCACCCCTGAGGGCGGCCGCCTACGGCCGGCTCCCCGTGCAGGTGCCGCTGGTGCTGTGGGCCCGCGGCGTCGCCAAGGGCAGCGAGGGCCGGTCATGAGCCGTACGCCCGCCGTCGGCGACACCGTCGAGGACTTCACGCTGCCCGACGAGACCGGCACCCCGCGCCGCCTGTCCGAACTGCTCGCCGACGGCCCGGTCGTCCTGTTCTTCTATCCCGCCGCCCTGACCGCCGGCTGCACCGCGGAAGCCTGTCACTTCCGCGATCTCGCCGCCGAGTTCGCGGCCGTCGGCGCCCGCCCCGTCGGCGTCAGCGGCGACACCGTCGAGAAGCAGCAGGAGTTCACCGGACGCCACATCCTCGGCATGCCGCTGCTCTCCGACACCGACGGCGCCGTCCGCGAGCGGTTCGGGGTGAAGCGGGGGTTCAGCATGGCCCCGACCAAGCGGGTCACCTTCGTGATCGGCCGGGACCGCACCCTGCTGGAGGTCGTGCGCAGCGAGATCAGGATGAACACGCACGCCGACCGCGCCCTGGCCGCCCTACGGGCGCACGGGGCCTGACGGGGCCGGTCACCCCCCGTCCCGGTTGATACCGCTCAGTCCAGGGATGATCCTGGACGGATGGAGGAAGTCTCCGCCGCGATGACCGTCGACGCCCGTGGAAGGGTGACGGGGTGGAGCGACGGCGCGCGGCGGCTCACCGGGTACCGGGCCGAAGAGGTCGTGGGACGCGCCGCGCGGGAGCTGCTCGCGCGGGACGTGCCCTCCGGCACCCTGTCCGGCACCGCCGAGATCCGGCACCGGGACGGTTGCACGGTGCTTCTGCGGCTGCGCTCCTGCCCGCTGCTGGGCGCCGACGGCGAACCGCTCGGCCACGCCGTGACCGCCGCCCCCGAGGGCCCGGGGCACGGCCTGATCGAGGAGGCCGTCCAGCAGGCGTCCGTGTCGATGGCCGTCCTCGACCTCGACCTGCGCTTCCTGCACGCCAACGCCACCACGTGCCGCATGATGGGCCGCCCCGCCGAAGAGCTGGTCGGCCGCAGCCTCCCCGAGGCCCTGGCCCGGACCGGGACCGGCCGGGGGACCTTCCTGCACCACCTGCGGCTCGCCGCCGAGCGCGGCCGGCCCGTCCAGTACGAGAGCTACGCGCCGGCCCCCGCCGGCACCCGCCCGCACGCCTGGACCGTCGAGATCTGGCCGGTCCACGACGCGTCCGGCGCGCTCGCCGCCGTCGCCGTGGCCGCGCTGGAGAGCACCGAGCAGCACCGGGCGCGGGAGCGGCTGGCACTCCTGAACGCCGCCGGCGCGGTCGGCAGCACCCTCGACGTCGTGCGCACCGCCGAGGAACTCGTCGGCCTGCTCGTGCCGCGGTTCGCCGGCTTCGCCAGCGTCGACCTGCTCGACTGGACCCTCGGCACCGACGAGCCCGTCGCGGTGGCCACCGAGGACGGCGAGCTGCGCCGGGTGGCCCACGCCTGGGCGACCGAGGGCTTCCCCACCCCCGCCGTGCATCTGGGCCAGAACGAGGTCTACCCGCCCTACGCCCCGCCCGCCCGAGCGATGCGGGAGGGCCGCGTCGTCCTCAGCGGGCCCGGCGACCCCGACTTCGACCGCTGGCTGCGGATGCGCGCGGCCGAGACCCCGCACAACCGTCCGTTCCGCGAAGCCGTCTGCTCGCTCCTGTCCGTCCCGCTGCGGGCCCGCGGCACCACGCTGGGCGTGGCCGTCGCCGCCCGGACCGCGCCCAGGGAGCCGTACGCCGGCGAGGACGCCGTACTGGCCGAGGAACTGGTCGGCCGGGCCGCCGTCTCCGTGGACAACGCCCGCCGCTTCGCCCGCGAACGCGCCACCGCCCTGGCGATCCAGCGCAGCCTGCTGCCCCGGGTTCTGCCCGGCCAGGCGGCGGTCGAGGTGGCCCACCGCTATCTCCCCACCGCGTCGGCGGCCGGCATCGGCGGCGACTGGTTCGACGTGATCCCGTTGTCCGGCACCCGCGTCGGCCTCGTCGTCGGCGACGTCGTGGGCCACGGCATCCCGTCCACGGCGACCATGGGCCGCCTGTGCACGGCCGTCCGCACCCTCGCCGACGTCGACCTGCCGCCCGACGAACTCCTCACCCACCTGGACGACCTCGTGACCCACCTCGCGGCCGTCCGCGAGACGGACGACGGCGGCGAGGTCGCCGAACTGGGCGCCACCTGCCTCTACGCCGTCTATGACCCCGTCTCCCGCCGCCTGGCCCTCGCGGCGGCCGGACACCCCGCGCCCGCGATCCTGCTGCCCGACGGCACCGCGCGGCTCGTCCCCGTGAGCGCCGGACCGCCGCTCGGCGTCGGCGGGCTGCCCTTCGAGGCGACCGAGCTGGAACTGCCCGAGGGCTCCGTGGTCGCCCTCTACACCGACGGACTGGTGGAGGACCGGGAACGCGACCGCGACGTCGACCACGCCACGGCGGAACTGTGCCGGGCCCTGGCCGCGCCCGCGCACTCCCTCGACGCCCTCTGCGACGATGTGCTCAAGGCCGTGCTGCCCGAGGAGCCCGCCGACGACGTCGCGCTGCTGCTGGCGCGCACCCGGGCCCTGGGCGAGGACCGGATCCGCACCTGGGACGTCCACCCCGACCCCGCCCACGTGGCGGCGACCAGGCGGTCCGTCATGGAGCAGCTGACGGTGTGGGGGCTGGACGAGACGGCCTTCGTCACCGAACTCGTCGTCAGCGAACTGGTCACCAACGCCATCCGCTACGGCGAGCCGCCCATCCAGCTGCGCCTCATCCGCCACACCGCGCTCATCTGCGAGGTCTCCGACGCCAGTTCCACCTCACCCCACCTGCGCCGGGCCCACGCCTACGACGAGGGCGGCCGGGGCCTGCTGCTGGTCGCCCAGCTCACCCAGCGCTGGGGCAGCCGGCAGACGGACACCGGCAAGACCATCTGGGCCGAACAGCCCCTGCCCGCGCGGTGACGCGCCCGGCCTCCGCTCCGGCGGCCGGGACGTGCACGCGCCTACCCCTCCTCGGCCGCGACCCGGGCCAGTGTGCGGCCGGTGCGCGCCGACCGGGCCCGCCGGGGGTCCGGGGCGTCGCGCCCGCTCCCGCCGCCGGCCGTCCGCACCAGCAGCCACGCCACCTCCCCGTCGCCCGCGCCACCGCCCGGCCCGCCGCGGAACCGGGTCAGCGCGTACTCCCCGCGCAGCTTCGTGCCGCGCAGCCGGAACCTGGCGTGGCCCTGCGCGAGCGACTCGGCGAAGTCCACCGGCCGGCCCCGGCGGTCGTGGCTCAGCTGCTCGTAGTCGCCGTGGTCCCACACGATGACCGTGCCGCCCCCGTACTCGCCCGCCGGGATCACGCCCTCGAACTCCTCGTAATCCAGCGGATGGTCCTCGGTCGGTACCGCGAGCCGTTTGTCGCTCGGATCCGCGGGCGGGCCCTTCGGTACCGACCAGGACTTCAGTACGTCGCCCACCTGCAGCCGGAAGTCGAAGTGCAGGGTGCTCGCGTCGTGGATCTGCACGACGAAGCGCGGCCGCCCGTCCCCGGCGGCCGCTCCGCGCCCCGCGGGCTCACCGGTCCGGCCGAAGTCCCGCTTGCCGCGGTAGTCCCGCAGCCCGTTCGCGTCGCCCACCTGCCGCTCCTTCCCGGGAGACCGTCGCCGACCGGGACCGGGTACCCCGGTCAGAACTCCTCGTGCACCTCCGGGTCACCGCCGATCCGCCGGTGCGCCCGGCCGGCCACGGCGCGCATCTGCTCCGCGTCCAGTTCGAAGCCGAAGACGTCCAGGTTGGCCCGCTGCCGCGCCGGGTCGCCCGACTTCGGGATGGGCACCGCGCCCAGCTGGGTGTGCCAGCGCAGGACCGCCTGGGCCGGTGTCACCCCGTGCGCGTCGGCGACCGCGGCGACGGCGGGGTCGTCCAGCAGGTCGCTGCCGCGGCCCAGCGGGCTCCAGCTCTCGGTGCGGATGCCCTTGCGCTCGTGGAAGGCGCGCAGCTCGTCCTGCGGGAACAGCGGGTGCAGCTCGATCTGGTTGACGGACGGCAGGACGCCGGTCTCCTTCTCCAGCCGCTCGATGTGCTCCGCGGTGAAGTTGGAGACGCCCACCGAGCGCACCAGACCGTCCTCGCGCAGCTTGATCATGGCCTTCCAGGAGTCGACGTACTTGTCCACCCGCGGCAGCGGCCAGTGGATCAGGTACAGGTCGACGTAGTCCAGGCCCAGCCGGGCCCGGGACTCCTCGAACGAGGCGAGCGTCTCCTCGTAGCCGTGGTGCCGGCCGGGCAGCTTGGTGGTCACGACGATCTCCTCGCGGGGGACCGGGCCGGCGGCCACCCCGCGGCCGACGCCGGTCTCGTTGCGGTAGTTCGTCGCCGTGTCGATCAGCCGGTACCCCGTCTCCAGGGCCGTACGGACCGCCCGCTCGGCCTCGTCGTCCTTCATCGGCCAGGTGCCGAGGCCCAGTGCGGGGAGCGTGGTGCCGTCGTTGAGCGTGTACGCCGGGATGCTGATCACCATGGGACCTTCCCTCGACTGTGCGCGGCGGTGTGCCGCCCGTCCAGCGTCGCCCACCGGGGCACCGGTGATCAACCGGACGGAGCGCGGGCGGGTCTGCCACGATCGGTGCCGAAGCCGGAACGGACGGACCACACCGACCAACGGAGCACGCATGACGACGGACAGGACGACGGCGGACCGCACGACGGCCAAGGCGGGGCAAGTCGAGGTGAAGCCCGTCGCGGGGCACATCGGCGCCGAGATCCACGGCGTCGACCTGGCGGCCGGCCTCGACGCGGCGCAGGTCGCCGCGGTCCGGGCGGCGGTGCTGCGCTGGAAGGTGGTGTTCTTCCGGGACCAGCGCCTCGACCACGCCGGCCACGTCGCCTTCGCGCGCCTCTTCGGCGAGCCGGTCGTCCTGCCCCGGCGCGGCAAGGCGTCACCGGCCGGTCACCCGGAGATCGAGACGACCGCCGACCGGCTGGAGCTGGGCGGACGGTTCGGCATGGAGCACGACGAGTGGCTGCGCCGCCGGCGCCACACCCTGCTGCGCGGCTGGCACTGCGACCACGGCGCCCGTGCCGACCCGCCGGCCGCGACGATCCTGCGGGCCGAGACGGTACCGCCGTACGGCGGCGACACCACCTGGGCGAACCTCGCCGCCGCCTACGCCGGGCTGTCCGCCCCGATGCGCGCCTTCGCCGACACCCTGCGCGCCGAACACCGCCTCGGCGTCGGCTACCAGCCCCGGCCCGGCGACGACGCCTACGTCCGGCACCTCCTCGACCACCAGACGGCGACCGTGCACCCACTGGTCCGCGTCCACCCGGAGACGGGCGAGCGGGTGCTGTTCGTCAACGGCTACTACGTCGAGCAGATCACCGGACTCTCCCGGCCCGAGAGCGCCGCCGTCCTGGACCTGCTCCTCGAACAGGCCACCCGCCCCGAGTACACGGTCCGCTTCCGCTGGGAGCCCGGCAGCGTCGCCTTCTGGGACAACCGGGCCACCATCCACCTGGCCCCGAGCGACAACGCCCACCTCGGCCACCCCAGGACCATGCACCGCGTGATGCTCGCCGGAGACGTGCCCGCCGGGGTCGACGGCACCCCGTCCGAGCCCCTCACCGGCAGCGAACCGGGCCGCTGGTGACCCTCGCGTCAGACGAGCGGGATCGTCACCTCGTCCTCCACCGGCGGGTCCAGCTCCTGCGCCCGGTTGCCGGTGGCGGCGTGGCAGCGCAGCCGCACCGCCTCCGGGGAGACGTCCAGGCGCAGGAAGCACTTGAAGAACGGCGGGCTGTAGGTCGCCGAACCCGGTGAGAACACCTGCGTGTAGACCTTGCGCACCGGCAGCCGGAACCGCTTCCCGTGCTCCGGCCGCCGTGCCGTGCCGAGCAGCCCGGCGACCAGCCGGGTGCGCCGCGTGACCCGCGCTCCGTCGCCCGGGGCGCGGCCCGTCCGGATGCCGAGGCGTTCGGCGATCACGGCCGTCGCCTCGGCCTCCGTGAGCGTGAAGAAGCGGCGCATCCGCAGCCGGCGCCCGTAGAGCGCGCTGTAGAAGGCCAGCGAGTCGCCGCGCAGCGGGTAGGAGCGGAAGTCGTCCTCGGTGACGCCGCCCACCGAGACGCGCGGGATCGTGTGGGTGGCGTGCATGAACGCGCCGCCGCCGCCCGCGACGACGTACTGGATGGTGCGGCCGTCCACGTCGACGGGGTAGCGCTGGTAGTTGTGGATGTCGCCGCCGATCGCCGCGACGTAGTGGTGGGCCGGGTCGCGGACGACGTCGTCCACCGTGCCGCCGCCCTCGATGGCACACGGCTGCCGCTCGCCGTCGACGTAGAGCGGTGAGCCGGTCACCAGGATCTTCGGCCGGGGCCCCGCGGAGACCTCGCGCAGCCAGGCGCCCTGCGCGGCGTCGACCGTGCCGAGCAGCCCGGTGTCGATGCCGATGATCCGCACCGGTCCGGCGTCGATCGCCCAGTACGGTCCGGGCTGGTCGGCCCGCTGTTCCGGCGCGGACCGCAGCTTGCGCGCCTCGTCCAGGTGCCGTCCGTCGTCCGGGTCGGCCCGGTGCCACAGCAGCGACCGCAGCCACGCCGGGGTGAGCGGACGGGGACCCGGAGCGGGCGGCGGGGGCGAAGCGTCGTCGCAGAAGACCCGCATGAAGCCGCCCAGGTCCTCGTACCAGTCGTGGTTGCCCGGTATCGCGTAGATCGGCGCCGGGTAGTCGCGGTACGGGCGGAAGAACTTCGTCCCGTAGTCGTCTGCGCTGCCCACCGGGTAGATCACGTCGCTGGCGAGCACGGCGAAGCGGGTGTCCTGACCGGCCTTCAGCAGGCCGGGCACGACGGCGTACTGGGGGTCGTCGCCCTCTCCGGTGTCGCCGATGACGAGGAACGAGAACCGGTCCGGGTCCGTCCGCCGGATCACCTTGTCGGCGGGCGCCCCGGCCGCCGTCCGCTGCGCCACCCAGCGGTCCCGGGTGCGGCCGGTGGGGTCGCCGAACAGGGAGGCCAGCACGCCGTTGCGGGCGGCCCACAGGGTTCTCGGGTCGAGCCAGGACAGCTTCTCGGTGTGCTGCGGCATGAGGTCTCGGTAGGCGCCGGGCTCGGCGGAGCCCCAGCCGGCGCCTTCGGCGGTATCGCGTGAGGAGTCAGACACCCGGGCACGGTAACAACGCCCCGAGCGGCGGCGCGACGAGGGGAGGCCCGCCCAACTCCGTTGCCGGACGGGTCGCTTCGTCGGCCGGCCCGCCGCTACTCGAAGCGGGTGGTGTCTCCGGCGCCGTACCGCACGATCTCCGCCTCGCCCCCGGAGAAGTCGACGACCGTCGTCGGTTCGGTACCGCAGTCACCGGAGTCGATCACCGCGTCGAGCACGTGGTCGAGCCGGTCCTTGATCTCCCAGCCCTGCGTCATCGGCTCCTCCTCGCCGGGCAGCAGCAGCGTGCTGGACAGCAGGGGCTCGCCCAGTTCGGTGAGCAGGGCCTGGGTGACGACGTGGTCGGGGATGCGCACGCCCACGGTCTTCTTCTTCGGGTGCTGGAGCATGCGCGGCACCTCACGCGTCGCCGGCAGGATGAAGGTGTAGCTGCCCGGGGTGGACGCCTTGATCGCCCGGAACACGTCGTTGTCGATCTGCACGAACTGGCCGAGCTGCGCGAAGTCCTGGCACACCAGGGTGAAGTGGTGCCGGTTGTCCAGTTGCCGGATCGACCGGATGCGGTCGATGCCGTCGCGGCTGCCCAGTCGGCAGCCCAGCGCGTAGCAGGAGTCCGTCGGATACGCGATCAGCGCGTCCGAGCGGACGCTGTCGGCGACCTGCGCGATGCTGCGCGGCTGGGGGTTCTCGGGGTGCACGTCGAAGTACTTCGCCATTCACCGAGCTTATGCCCGTCCGCGTACGACGGCCGACAGGCCCGGTCGGCCGCCCCGCCCGAACCTTCCGCGGGGCCTCGCACCGGGCCCGCGTCCGGGGCCATGAGGTAACGTCCCCGGCCTGGGCCGGGGGCGAGGCGAGGACGAGGAGAAGGCCGACGTGGCGGGCCGAGCGGACGGGACGGGACAGCGGGCGGCGGGAGCCGCCGAGCACGCGGGTTGGGCCGAGGAACTCCTCGACCACCTGCGGCCGGCCGGCCGCGACCCGAACCGGGTCATGACCTGGCTGGCCGGCGCCGCGGACGCCGCCGTCTCGCTCCAGGACGGCACCGGCCGCCTGCTGGCCGGCGCCCGGCTCGCGCTGGACGAGGGCCTGGTCGCGGACATCACCGGCGGCCGGATCGCCACCGCCGCCCTCGAGGACGCGGGCCGCCAGGTGCGGCTCGTCCGCGTAGCCCGCTCCCATCCGGCGCCCCACGCCGTCCTCGCCGTGGCCCGCGAGGACCCCTTCGACCGGCGGACCTCCGACATCGTCACGCACACCGCCCAGGTACTGGAGCTGCTGCTGGCCGGACACGAGTCGGCCGCGGCCGGACACCGGCTGCGGCGGGCCACCTCCGACCTGCGCCTGGCCATCCTGCAACTGCTGATGGTGGAGGACACCGTCTCCGCCCGCCGGGTGGCCGCCGGACTCTGGCCCGGCCTCCTCGACACCGACACGGCCTGGGTGTACGTCGTGGAGAGCAGCCCCGGTCAACGGGACCGCCTGGCCGAGGAGTGCGTGTCGGCGACGGCGGAAGGGGCACTGGTCGTGCGCTGCCCGGCGATGGACGGACACGTCATCGTCCTCGCCCCCAGGGACTCGGCCGGCCGGCAGCTGCGCACGCTCGTCGGCGGGCTGCCCGGCGTGTTCCTCGGGGGCAGTGCCCGGCAGGGCCTCGCCCGGACCGCCGCCGCGTACGGACAGGCGGTGAGCGCCCTGGCCGTCGCGCGGTTCCGGCCGGAGCAGGCGGCCGTGTACGCCGAGCGGACCCGCCCCGAGCTGCTGATGGAGCCCGGCGCCCTGTACGGCTGGACGGCCCGGACACTGAGCCCGCTCGACGGCCTGCCGCACCACACCCGCGCCGAACTGCTGGCCACCACCCGGCTCGGCCTGGAGTTCACCGCCGTCAGCACGGCGAAGATCCTCGGGGTCAGCCGCAACACGGTCCGGGCCCGCATGGATCGCGTCGAGGGTCTGCTGGGCACCGACTTCACCGACCTGACCGTCCGCGCCGCCGTCCACCTCGCCCTGAACTCGCAGGCCGGCCTCGCCGAGCCGCCGGGTGGGGCCGCCCCCGAACGGCCCGGGGCGGCCGGCCTCACCGACCTGCTGTCCGGGCCCGCGCTGCGTACCTGGGCCGCGGACCTGCTCGGCCGCCTGGCCCCGGACGGCCGGGACCTGCGGCGCACCCTGCGCACCTGGATCGCGGTCGGCGGCAACGCCGAACGGGCCGCCCAGCGGCTCGGGATGCACGCCCAGACCGTCCGCGAGCACGTCCGCAGCGCGGAGCCGGTCCTCGAACGCCAGCTGCTCGCCGCCGGCAGCGACCTGTACGAGGTCGTCCTGGCCCACCTCGCCGAGGGAGACCTCGGCGGGCCGCCGCTGCCCGGGACGAAACCGGGCCTTCCGGACTCACCTGTGCACGGGTGAGTCCTTCCGGCCCGGCAGCGGGCACCGGCACGATTCACAACGGCGGAGCCGTTCACGTAGGTTCGACCGCACCGGGGGCACGACCGGAACGGGGGACCGGTCGCGCCCCCGACTCCGTCGCGCGGCGGCCGGGTACCGGGGGGCCGGTCAGCCGTGCGGCAGGATCACCGCGCGGCCGTTGACCTGGCCCGCGTGCAGCCGCTCGTACGCCAGGGGCGCGTCGTCCAGCGCGTACGTCTCGGTGTGCACCGACAGGGCGCCCGAGCGGGCCAGGTCCAGCACCTCGATCAGTTCGCCGCGGCTGCCCCAGTAGGGCGCGGTGACCGACACCTCGAACGGCAGCACGCCGAACCCGACGGGGAGCGAGCCGCCGCCGATGCCGACCAGCGTGACATCGCCCTCGACGGCGGCGACGGCGCCCGCGGTCCGCACGGTCGGCGCCACACCGACGAAGTCGAACACGGCCTCGGCACCCAGACCTCCGGTCAGCTCGCGCACCGCGTCCGCCGCCCTCGCGTCCGACGGCACCACCTCGTGGGCGCCCACCTCACGGGCGAGGCGCAGCTTGTCCTCGCTGACGTCGAGGGCGATCACCCGGGCGGAGGTCAGTGCCCGCAGCAGCTGGACGGCGACGTGACCGAGGCCGCCGGCCCCGATGACCACCGCGGTCGAGCCGGGCACCAGCTTCGGCAGCGACCGCTTGATCGCGTGGTACGGCGTCAGCCCCGCGTCGGTCAGCGGAACGGCCGCGACGGGGTCGAGCCCGTCCAGCGGCACCAGGTGCCGGGCGTCGTCGACCAGCAGGTACTCGGCCATCGACCCCGGCCGTCCCAGTCCCGGCGGGCGGATGCCCAGTGCCTCGGCGCGCAGGCAGTAGTTCTCCTTGCCCTCCGCGCACTTGGCGCAGCTGCCGCAGCCCCAGGGCCCGTACACGGCCACCGCGTCGCCCTCGGTGAGTCCGGTCACCCCGGCGCCGAGCGCGGCCACCGTGCCCACGCCCTCGTGGCCGAGGGTGAGGGGAAGCCCGTAGGGGAAGGCCTCGGCAGGCCAGCTCATCACCGCGATGTCGGAGTGGCAGACGCCGGCCGCGGTCACCTTCAGCAGCACCTGGCCGGGGCCGGGTTCCGGGTCGGGGACCGTGACGACCTCGGGCGGTGCCCCGATGGTGCGGTACTGCAGTGCCTTCATGGTCGAACTCCTTCTTTCTGCCCCCCGGGTTGTGTGACGGGCGCTCAGACGGCCGTGTAGGCGCCGTCGACCAGGTGGTAGCCGCCCGCCACGAAGGACGCCCGGTCCGACAGCAGGAAGGCGATCAGCTCGGCGACCTCCTCGGCGCGCCCGAGCCGCCCGGCCGGGTGCAGGGCGACCAGGCCCTCGTACGCGGCCTCGCCCATGGACTTCAGCAGCGGCGTGTCGATGAAGCCGGGGCCGACTGCGTTGACCCGGATGCCCTGGGCGGCGTATTCGGCGCCGGCGGTCCTGGTCAGCCCGACGACGCCGTGCTTGGCGGCGACGTAGGCGGGAGAGCCCGCGAAGCCGACGGAACCGAGGATGGAGGCGACGTTGACGATGGCGCCGCCCCTGCCCGCGGCCTCCATGACGGGCAGTTCGTAGCGCATCGAGTAGAAGACGCCGTCCAGGTTGGTGCGGACGACCCGCTGGTAGGCGTCGACGTCGTACGCGCCGGTCGGGGCGCTCGGGCCGCCGATGCCCGCGTTGTTCACGGCCAGGTCCAGGCCGCCGAAGGTGTCGACGGTGAACCGCACGGCGGCCTCGACGGACTCCGGGCTGGTCACGTCCAGCTCCACGGCGGCGGCTTCGACGCCCTCCGCGGTCAGCTCGGCGACGGCCTTGTGGGCGCCCTCGGCGTTGTGATCGGCGACGACGACGCGGGCGCCGGCCGCGCCGAGGCGGCGGGCGGTGGCCAGGCCGATGCCGGAGGCGGCGCCGGTGACGAGGGCGGTGTGGCCGGCGAACTCGGGGCCGGAGCCGGTGGGCGCTGTCGCGGGGGTGGTGCCGGTGGTGCTCATGGTGCTTGCTCTCTGTCTTCCTCTGTGCTGGCGGGGGTCGCGGCCGCGGCCTCCGAGATCAGGGCGTCGTAGGCCCGCTCCACGAGGGCGGCGAGGTCTGCGGCTCCCGAGTCCGGTGCGTCACCGCGCGCCCACAGGCGCAGGGCGGCGATCAGGACTCCGGCGGCGGCGTCGACGAGGGCGGCCGGGCGCACGTCCCGGGCGTCGTCGGTGCCGAGTCTTTCGGCGACGATGCGGATCGACTCCTCCTGGGCGTCGACCCGGATGCGCTGGTAGGCGGCGAACAGGTCGGGCTCCGTGTCGGCCAGGGCCACCAGCCGGCGCATCCGGGGGCGGACGTGCCAGGCCGGGTCCTCTCTGTCGGCCAGCCAGTCGCGTACCGCCCGGCGGTAGGCGAGCAGCGGCGGCTCGTCGGCGGGGCGGGCGCGCAGCAGCTCGTTGATGCGGGCGCCGTCCCGGCGGACGAAGTCGAGGGCCGCGTCCTCCTTGCCGGCGAAGTGCCGGCTGAACGTGCGGCGCGTGACGTCCGCGCGCTCGGCGATGGCCTCCACCGTGGTCGCCGCCGAGCCGCGCTCGAGGAGCAGGTCGCAGGCGGCGGTGGCCAGCGCGTCACGGGTCTGCCGGGCCTTGCGCTGCCGTCGGTCCTCGGGGGCGGGGGAGGGCTTCGTTGCCGTCATGCGTTCGAGCGTACACCCAGTGATGTCCCATTGGGACATGTGGCTCAGTGGGACACGTGACCCGGCGAGACATGACAGGTCCAGGAGTGCCGGATCCGCCCGGCCCTCACCCCGCCGCGCGTGCTGCCGCGAGGGCCTGTTCGGCGTACCCGCGTCCGAACAGGACGGCGTGCACCAGCAGCGGGAACAACTGGTGCAGGCCGACGCGGCCGGCCCAGCCGTCGGCGAGCGGCGCGCTCTCCTCGTACGCCGCCGTGATGCGCTCCAGGTGCGGGCAGCCGAACAGGCGCAGCATCGCCAGGTCGGTCTCCCGGTGCCCGCCGTGCGCCGCCGGGTCGATCAGGTGGACGTGCCCGTCCTCGCCCCAGAGCACGTTGCCGTTCCACAGGTCGCCGTGCAGCCGGGCGGGCGGCTCCGCGGGACCCGCGAGGCCGGGCAGCCGCTCGCAGACCCGCTCGACGCCGGCCGCTTCGGCCCCGGTGACCGTGCCGTCGTCCACCGCACGGCGCAGATACGGCAGGACGCGGTGCTCGGCGTACCAGGACGGCCAGTCGCTCCCGACGGCGTTGCGCATCGGGGCGAGCCCGATGTACGCCTCCTCGGGCCCGTCGGGCGGCGCGGCCCCGAACGCGGGCGCCCCGGCGGCGTGCAGGGCGGCCAGCTCCCGGCCGAACCGGGCCGCCGCCTCCACACTCGGCCGCCCCTGCGGCACCCGGTCGACGACCAGCCGGCGCTCGTCGTGCCCGTGCACCACCGGGACCCGCACCGCACCGGCCGCGGCCAGCCAGCGCAGCCCGGCGGCCTCGGCCCGCACGGCACCCGGGCCGTCCACGACCTTGACCATCACCGTGCGGCCGTCGTCCAGGACGACCTCACCGAGCGAACCGGACAGCCGACGCTCCGCGGTCGCCGGCCGGCCGGTGAACCGCGCCGCGACCTCCGAGTACGAGGAGCCGGAGCACATGGCCTCCAGCCTAGGACCGCGCCGCCGCGCCGGGACCGGAGTGCCGCCGACCCGGTGAAAAACGCCCGGTACGCCGATCGGAGACCGGCGGGGCGGGGGAGCAGTGGGACTATGACCAGTTCAGCGTTCCAACGCACCATCATCCTGCCCGCCCCCGTGTGCCAACAGGCCGCACAGCACCTCGAACACGCGGTGCAGAAGGCCATCGACGGTGCCGCGACGCCCTGGCGCGCCTTCCGCACCGCCGACGGCGACGACTTCGCGTTCTCGGTGCCGGTCGTCGAGCAGGCCGCGGGCTGTCTGCTGGTGCTGGCAGCCGAGAGCGCCCAGAGTCTGCGCCCCTCCGCGCTGCGCGCCCTGATCACCGTCGCGCTGCACCTGCGGGACGCGGCCGAGGCCGTCCGCCGCCCCGCGCTCCCCACCGGGGCCTGGTGAACTCCGGGGCACCTCCGGGCAACGAAAAGACCGTGCCGCGCCCCTGAACATGTGTTTGGCTCTGCGGCATGGAGTTCACGCGCTTCCTCGACTGCCTCGCGGCCGACTACGACCGCATGCGGACCGTCGTCGCGGCCGACGCCGACGCCGCGGTGCCGACCTGCCCCGGCTGGACGGTCGCCGATCTGACCCGCCACGTCGGCGAGGTCTACCTGCACAAGACCGTCGCCATGCGCGAGGGCGTCGAGCCCGAGCCCTGGCCGCCGAAGGAGTTCGCCGAGGAGGAGCCGGCCGCGCTGCTCGACCGGGGATACACGGCGCTGCGCGCCGAGTTCGCCACTCGCGCCCCCGGGGACGCGGCCGCCGGCTGGTACGGCCCCGACCAGAGCGTCGGCTTCTGGATCCGGCGGATGGCCCAGGAGACCGTCGTCCACCGCATCGACGCCGAACTCGCCACCGGCCGGCCCGTCACCCCCGTACCGGACGACCTCGCCGTCGACGGGATCGACGAACTGCTCAAGGTCTTCGTCTCGTTCGCCGTCGCCGAATGGGGCGAGTACTTCACCGAGATCCTGGACGGCTCCCCGGGACGGACGTTCCTCGTGCGGGCCGGTGACGCGGCCTGGCGCGTGCGCACCGGGCCGGGGGAGTTCGCCGTGACGGACGGCGAAGGTGACGGCACGGCCGAGGTGACGCTGAGCGGCGCCCCGGAGGCGGTACTGCGCCGGCTCTGGAACCGGACGGGGACCGAGGACGACGACGGCGTGCGCGTCGAGGGCGCCCCCGAGGCCGTCGAGGAACTGCGGCGCTGCATCGTCGTCGCCACCCAGTGAGACCCGGGGCCGGCGTCAGGTGCCGATGAGGCGCAGCGCCCCCCACAGGGCCACGGTCGACGCCGCGACCGTGGCCGGCACGGTGAGTACCCCCAGCAGTGTGAACCGGGCGAGGCTCACCTCGATGCCGTGCCGGTGCAGGATCCGCCGCCAGAGCAGGGTGGCGAGCGAGCCCACGTAGGTGAGGTTCGGGCCCAGGTTCACGCCGATCAGCACCGCGAGCACGTGCGCCGGACCGGCGGGCGCGGCCAGCGGGAGCAGGGCGAGGACGGCCGGCAGATTGTTGACGACGTTGGCCAGCGCCGCGGCCACCGCCGCCACCCCGAGCAGCGCCGGCAGCGAGTCCCCGTCCGGCAGCAACCGCCCAAGACCGGACGCGGGGCCGCCCGTCACCACCGCCTCCACCACGACACCGAGGGCCAGGACGAACACGCAGAACAGCGGCGACGCGGCGCCCACCATCTCCCGCGGCGTGACATGCCGCCGGGCCAGCGCCCGCAGACCGAGCACCACAACGCCGGCCAGCGCCGCCCACGCGGGGTCGAGCCCGACGGGGGAGGAGAGGGCGAACCCCGCCAGGGTCAGGGCCACGACGACGACGGTGAACCGGGGGACTGCCGGAGTGACACGTGCGGCCGCTCCCGGCGCGGGCGGGGCCGCCGGCTCGTTCAGGTCCGCGCGGAAGAAGCGCCGGAAGACGGCGTACTCCACGGCGATCGCGGCCACCCAGGGCAGCGCCATCAGCGCGGCGAACCGGGTGAAGCTCAGGCCGCTGGCCGTGAACGCCAGCAGGTTGGTCAGGTTCGAGACCGGCAGCAGCAGCGAGGCGGAGTTCGACAGGTGCGCCGTGGCGTACACGTGCGGGCGGGCGCGGGCACCCGCCCGGGACGCGGTGGCGAGGACCACGGGGGTGAGCAGGACCGCGGTGGCGTCCAGGCTCAGCACGGCCGTGACCGCGCAGGCCACGCCGAACACGCCGGTCAGCAGCCGCCGCGGGCTGCCCCCGCAGCGGCGGGCCACGGCCGCGCCGACGGCCTCGAACAGGCCCTCCTTCGCGCACAGGTAGGCCAGCATCAGCACCAGCGCGAGAAAGACGACCACCGGCAGCAGCGTGCGCGTCTCCTCCCACGCCTGCTGCGGGGTCACCATGCCGAGCGCCACGGCGAGCACGGCGGCGGGTACGGCGGCCGCCGCCTCCGGCAGCCCGCGCGGGCGCAGCACGGCGAAGGCCAGGACGCCCAGCAGCAGGACGAGGGGGACGGCCTCGGAGAGGACGGTGGTACTCAGGACTTCTCTCCTCGGACGCCCGCGACGGACCCTGCGGCCGGTGCGGCCCGGCCGGAGCCGCCGATTCTGTCAGTGGCCCAGCTTCGCCCGGACGCCGCCCACGGTCGCGGCCGGGCGCGCCGTGGCCCGCACCGAACGCTGGACCAGGTGGGCGTCGTGCCGCACCCCCTTCGCGGCGTGCCGCCCCCGCCACAGGAGGGACGGCCTGCCCGCGGTGTCGTCGGCCGCGATCAGCAGGCCGCCCATCATGGCCAGGTTCTTGAGGAAGTGGATGCGCTGCTGCGCACGGTCCGCCGGGTCCTCCGCCTCCCAGAAGCGGTGCCCCGCCAGCGTGGTGGGCACCAGCGTCGCGGCCAGCGCCAGGGCGGCCACCCGGGGGCAGCGGCCCAGCCCCAGCATGATCCCGCCCACGACGTGCACGGCCCCATTGAGCCGGACGAGTTGTTCGGTGCCGTCCGGCAGCGCCGACACCCGCTCGGTCACCGGCCGCACGACCGGCTCGGCCGCCGGCGCGACGTCCTGGGGCCTGCGCAGGGAGTGCAGGCCGCCCGCGACGAACATCGAGGCGAGCATGGGGCGGCCGGCCGTACGCAGAAGACTCATGACGCGTTCTCGCTCTCTTCGAGGGTGTCGCAAGGTGTCGCTCACTCAGATCATCGAATGCCCGGTTCGGTCGGCGCCATTCGGCCGCTACTTGTGGGAGCGCTCCCAAGGGGGGAGGATGGCAGGGTGATCCAGACTGCCGCCGTACGTCCCTACCGTCCCGCCGACGCCGCCGCGCTCGACGACATCTGCGTCCGCACCGCGCACAACGGCCGCGACAGCCGCCCCGTGTACGCCGACCCCTCCGTACTGCCCGCCGTCTTCGCCGCCCCGTACGTCCATCTGGACCCCGGCCTGGCCTTCGTGCTGGACGACGGGGAGGGGCGGGCGGTCGGTTACATCCTCGGTACGGCGGACACGCCCCGCTTCGCCGAGGAGTTCCGCTCCACGTGGCTGCCGCGCGTCGCGGACCGCTATCCGGCGCCGCAGGGTCCGCCCGACGGCCCGGACGCGGTCATGGCCGGGCTGCTGCACGATCCCGAGCGGATGATCGTCCCCGAACTGGCCGCCTACCCGGCCCATCTGCACATCGACCTGCTGCCCGAATGGCAGGGGCGCGGGTACGGGCGGGCGCTGATGCGGGAGTTCTGGCGGGCGCTGCGGGAGCGCGGCGTACCGGCCGTCCATCTGGTCATGGCCACCGCCAACACGCCGGCCAGGGCCTTCTACGACCGGATGGGCTTCCAGGAGATCGAGGTGGCGGGCATGGACCCCGCGGACGTCACCTGCCTGGGACGGGCGACGGAGGACGACGCCTGACCGACGCCCGGCCCCGTCGGCGCGTCAGGCCGCGTTCAGCCGGTAGACGTTGAAGGCGCGGCGGATCACCGGCTGGGCGACATTGCGCACCCGCACCCCGCCCGCCGTCATGCCGTGCTCCGTGCCCAGGTGGGCGTGGCCGTGGACGGCGAGGTCCGCGCCGGCCGTGTCGATCGCCTCGGCGAGCAGGTAGCTGCCGAGGAACGGGTAGATCTCCAGCGGTTCACCGGCGAGCGTGTCGGCGACGGGGGAGAAGTGGGTGAGCGCGATCCGCACGGAGCAGTCCCGGCCGGCCAGTTCCTCCAGGGCGGAGCGCAGGCTGTCCGCCGAGCGCCGGGTGGTGCGGACGAACTCCTTCATCAGCGGCTCGCCGAATTCCCCGGCGCTGCGGCCCACGAAGCCCCCGCAGAACCCCTTGGCCCCGGCGATGCCGACCCGGGTCCCGGCGCACTCCACCACCACGCCCTCACCCTCCAGCACGGTCACGCCGGCGTTCCGCAGGAGCGCGGCGACCTTGTCGGGCCGCTCGTCGTGGTGGTCGTGGTTGCCGAGGACGGCCACGACCGGCACCGGCAGATCCCGCACCTCCTCGGCGACCACCCGCGCCTCCTGAGGCGTGCCGTGCCGGGTGAGGTCGCCGGCGAGCAGCAGCAGGTCGGCGCAGCCGGGCAGGGTCTCGAAGGCGGGCCGCAGCAGCCCCTGGCTGTCGGGCCCCATGTGGATGTCCCCGACGGCGGCGACGCGGATCATCACAGCTCCTCGGCGTGGTCGGGGCCGGCGGTCTCCACCACCACGACGTCCGCGTGCACGGTGAGCCCGGCCATTTCCTCTCGGGCGATCCGCAGCAGCGTCTCGCGGCACCGCTCGGACGGCACCGTGCCGGTGATCGCGACGGCGCCGGCCCGGACCTCGGCACGAACGCCCAGCTCGCCCAGTTCCTCCGCGGCGAGCCGGTCGTGCAGGTGGGCGACGCGGTACTCGATGTTCTCGCCCGCCGGGGAACCGGTGTCCGACGCCGGCGGCCCGTGGGGCGTGGGCTCGCTCATGGCTGCTCCTCCTTCGCGGGGGCGGGCGGTGCGCCGCCCGGGTGGCCGGCCGGGGGGATGATCTCCAGCCGTTCGAGGATGAAGAAGAACGCGGCCGGCATCGGGGCGTCCGCGCAGTCGCGGCGCAGTTCCGCCCAGTCGATCTTCTCGCGCAGGGTGCGGGCGATCGGCAGCACCGCACCGAAGTCGCAGTGGTGCTCCGAGAAGGCCGCCAGCAGTCCGCGCAGCAGGTCGGTGGGGGACAGGACCGGCATCAGCACCGAGTCCACGGAGAGGTCCTGCGCCCGGTCCAGCAGTTCCGTCGTGACCGGCTCGTGCGCCAGCTCGAAGATCAGGTCGACCTGCTGGCCCAGGCAGCTCGCCTTCAGCAGCCAGTCCTCGGGCGGCGTGTACACCACCAGGCCCGCCGCCCGCAGCGTGGCGGCGACGGCGTCCGCGTCGTCGGGCCGGATGCAGAAGTCCACGTCGTGCTGGAGGTTCTGGGTGCCGCCGTGCGCGTACACGGCGACACTGCCGGCCAGCGCGAAGGGGTGCTCCGCCTTCTTGAGGGTCGAACCCACCTGCTTGGCGGCCTGGAGGATCGCCTGGTTGCGGTCGACCGGCAGATCCTCGTGGCCCGGCTCGCGCGGAGGAACCAGCCCGGGGTCCCCCGTTGCCGGACGGAGCTCGGAAACGCCGGCGCGCTGTTCGAAAGCGTTCTCGTCGGCGGGCTGCCTCATCGTTGTCCCCTTCCGGGCGGTCACCGTCGTCGGACCGGAACGACCGGCCCTCCCCTGCACACGCGGGTACCCGGCGGGCCCCCCGCGACACGGAGGCGCTCCCCGAGGTGGGGCCGGAGGATCGCGGGCACTCGGACGGCATGGACGACAAGCGGATGCGACAGCGGACCGCCTCCGAGGACCGCCGGACCGTGGAACGGCTGGTGGCGGCGTGGCTGGCGGAGACCGAACGGCACGACGCCGGCGCGGCCCGGAAGGCCCGTGCCGGCTGGAAGGAGGGCGCCCTGTCCGAATCGGCCGCCCAGGACCTGGCCACCTGGGTGACCGCCAGGATCACCGACACCGGGTTCACCGAGGACGAGGGCCCTTACGTCGAGGGTCCGGTCCGGATCACCCCGGCGGACAAGGACACGGTGCACGCCTGGCTGCGCGAGCGGGGCCACGGCGTGTGACACGCCGGTCAGCCCCGGCCGGCGGCCGTCGGGCCGGCGACGGCTGCCGGGTCAGGACAGCCGTCAGGCCGGGGGCGGCCGCCACTCGAACATCAGCAGCGTGGCGTCGTCCCGCAGCCGGTCCTCCTGCGTCGCCAGGATCGAGTGGATCAGCCGGCGCAGCGACTCGGGCGCCAGCTCGCCGCCGGCGGTGGCCCGGATGACGTAGTCGGCGAAGCGCTCGAGTCCCAGCAGCGTCGCCTCCCGGGTCCGCGCCTCCACGACACCGTCGGTGTACATCAGCACCCGGTCCCCGGGCTCCAGCGAGATCTCGTGAGTGCTGCGCGGGCCCGGGGTGAACCGCGCCGGCAGCCCCATGGGCGGATCGGCCTCGCGCTCCATGGCGTCGATGACCAGCCGCTGGTCGCGGATGAGGATGGGTGCGGGATGACCGCAGTTGGTCCAGCGCAGCACCCCGGTGGCCAGGTCGAGCTGGCAGACGACCGCCGTGCAGAACTGGTCTGGCAGCCAGGCCGCGAGGGCGTCGTCCACGGCCGACACCAGCTCGGGCAGCTCGGCGCCCGTGCGCCTGGCGTTCCGGCAGGCGGCCAGGGCGACCGCGCTGGTGAGCCCGGAGGCCAGGTCGTGCCCCATGGCGTCCAGGACGGCCACGTGCAGGGTCGTCTCGGTGAGCGAGTGGTCGAAGGCGTCGCCGCCGATCTCGTACGCGGGCTCCAGGACGGCCGTCGACACGACCTGCGCGTTGCCGATGGTGCGCGGCGGCAGGAAGGCGCGGAGCATCTCGGCGGGCAACTGCATCCGTTCGGTGCGGGTGCTGCGGACGTAGGAGTCCTCGTAGGCCCGCTTCGAGGTGATCATCATGGCGGTCAGCGAGGCGAGCGCCCGGCCCCGGGTGAGCGACGAGGCGGTGAGCGCGGTGTCGTTCACGGCCAGCACGCCGAGCCGCTCCGCGCCGTCCAGCAGCGGGAACCAGGCGGTGACACCGTCCGCCCCCGACTCCTCCACGCGCAGCGCCTGGGTGCGGTACGCCCATCCGGCCAGCGACCCGTCGACGGGGAGAGCCGAGGCCATGCCGGTCTGCGGGACGAGGTGCCGCTGCTGGAGGTCGACGAGGTAGACCACGGTGTGCCGCAGTCCGAGGGCGTGGGAGCAGCGGGCCACCGAGGTGGGCAGGTCCAGGGTGAGGTGGGCCGGATCGGCGAGGAACTCCTGGAGCGTGGCCTCGCCCGGCTCCGACGTGGACACCTCGGCTCCTCTCGTCGGCGGTCCCGCGAGGGCGGGGACGTTGCGCAGCAGTCTGGCACCGGGTGCCCGGCCCCGCCCGTCGGGCGGACGAGGGTGACCGGCCGACACGGACGTCCCAGGCGTGCAACCCATCACGGCCGTAACGAGTCGTACGGGACAAGCAGGACCGAGACCGACACACACTCAGATGATCCGACATGGGGGAAACATGAACGTTTGTGCCCGAGGAGTCCGTGTCGTGGCGACCGCGCTGGCGGCCGGCGCCGCGCTCGCCGTGGCCGCCGTCCCGGCGAACGCCGCACCACCGCGATCCGCCTCGCCCGCCTTCCTGGACCCGGCCGAACTGCCGCCGCACCCCTCCTCCGACTGGTACGCCGGACCCGTCACCGCCGGGCAGCCCGACCCGCTGCCCCTGTGCGTCGGCGACGCGCTGCCGTCCACCGCCTCCCACCGCCGGTACTGGACGGAGTACGACACCGGTGCCCTCCAGGTCACGGTCGTCGAGCGCAGCACGCGGCACGCCGTGAGGCTCGCCGCGCTGCTGCGCGAGGACCTGGCCGACTGCGCGCGCGAGGTGATGGAGCGGTATCCCGACGTCACCGCCACGCAGAAGTACTACGGCCGCCTCGACGTGGAGGAGGGCGCCCACGTCTACGGCGTCCACACGGTTGCCGAGTGGGGCGCCTCCGACATCGGCCTGTTCTCGGTCGGCCGGGACGGCAGGACCGTGACCGTGGTGCAGTGGGGCCGGATGGGCACCTTCGAGCACGCGCAGGTCGCCGGCTTCCGGGCCACCACCGTCACGGCCGTCGACAAGCTGAACTGAACGCACGGGGGCGGGCCGGTGGTCCGGCCCGCCCAGGGGCGTGCCCCGGCGCCGGTCAGCAGTCCGGAACGCCCGCGATCTTCTCGCCGCCCCTCAGATACAGGTTGTTGACCCAGGCGATGTCGCTGCCCGAGAACTCCTGCACGGCGGTCCACCAGCTGTTCCCGCCCACCGCCGGGTCGTGCACGTACTCGCCCCGCTTCTGGCAGACCGCGTCCAGCCAGTAGGTGGAGCGGACCGCGAGCACGTTGGAGTTCCTGGTGGGGTGCTGGCGCAGGTTGACGTCGGTCGCCCAGATGTAGACGTCGGTGAGGGCCGGGTCACCGCCGCTCGGCGCCACCGGGGCGGCCTGGGCCGTGCCGGCGAGCCCGCCCACGGCGAAAGCGGCCGCCGCCAGCGCGGTGACGGAGTGACGCATCAGTCGCTTCATGTGTGGTTCCCCCTGTGTCGATCCGCGGCCGGGCGGCACCCGGCCCGCACTCGGCACCCTAGGGACGATCGGGGCCCAGGGGTCCCTGACAAGTGTCAGGACCCGGCGTTCTCCGCCTCCTCGAGCGCGACGAGTCGGGGGTGGTGGAGGTCGAAGGCCGGCGACTCGGAGCGTACGCGCGGCAGCGCGTGGAAGTTGTGCCGGGGCGGGGGACAGGACGTGGCCCACTCCAGGGAACGCCCGTAGCCCCAGGGGTCGTCGACCTCGACCGGACGTCCGTACCTCGCGGTCTTCCACACGTTGTACAGGAACGGCAGCGTCGACAGACCGAGCAGGAAGGCGCCGACGGAGGAGACGGTGTTGAGCGCCGTGAAGCCGTCGGCGGCCAGGTAGTCCGCGTACCGGCGGGGCATGCCCTCCGCGCCGAGCCAGTGCTGCACCAGGAACGTGGTGTGGAAACCGGCGAACAGCGTCCAGAAGTGCACCTTCTCCAGGCGGTGGTCGAGCATGCGGCCGGTCATCTTCGGCCACCAGAAGCTGAACCCGCCGAACATCGCGAACACGATCGTGCCGAACAGCACGTAGTGGAAGTGCGCGACGACGAAGTACGAGTCGGTGACGTGCCAGTCCAGCGGCGGCGAGCCGAGGATCACCCCGGTCAGTCCGCCGAAGAGGAAGGTCACCAGGAAGCCGGCCGCCCACAGCATCGGCGGCTCGAAGGACAGCGAACCCCGCCACATGGTGCCGATCCAGTTGAAGAACTTCACCCCGGTGGGGACGGCGATGAGATACGTCAGGAACGAGAAGAACGGCAGCAGTACGGCACCGGTGGCGAACATGTGATGCGCCCACACGGTCGCCGAGAGCCCTGCGATGGCGATGGTGGCGCCCACCAGCCCCGTGTAGCCGAAGACCGGCTTACGGGCGAAGACCGGGATGATCTCGGTGACCACCCCGAAGAACGGCAGCGCGAGGATGTACACCTCGGGATGGCCGAAGAACCAGAACAGGTGCTGCCACAGGAGCGCACCGCCGTTCTCGGCGTCGAACACGTGGGCGCCGAAGTGCCGGTCGGCCTCCAGTACCAGCAGCGCGGCCGCCAGCACCGGGAAGGCCAGCAGCACCAGGACCGAGGTCAGCAGCACGTTCCAGACGAAGATCGGCATGCGGAAGATGGTCAGGCCGGGGGCGCGCATGCAGATGATCGTGGTGATGAAGTTGACGGCGCCCAGAATGGTGCCGAACCCGGACAGCGCGAGCCCCATGATCCACAGGTCGCCGCCGAGGTAGGGGGCGCGCAGGGGGCCGCTGAGCGGCGTGTAGGCGGTCCAGCCGAAGTCCGCCGCGCCCTGCGGCGTGAGGAAGCCGCCCAGCACGATCAGCCCGCCGAACAGGAACAGCCAGTACGCCAGCATGTTGAGACGCGGGAACGCCACGTCCGGCGCGCCGATCTGCAACGGCATGACGACGTTCGTGAACCCCGCGAACGTCGGGGTGGCGAACAGCAGCAGCATGATGGTGCCGTGCATCGTGAACGCCTGGTTGTACTGCTCGTGGGAGAGCACCTGGATGCCGGGCCGGGCCAACTCGGCCCGCAGCAGCATCGCCAGCGCCCCGGCGATCAGGAAGAACGCGAACGACGTGACGAGGTACAGATGACCGATCCGCTTGTGGTCGGTCGTGGTGACCCAGGAAACGAGCACCCGGCCCCTGCCGTGGCGTTCCGCCGCCGGGACCGCGGCGGCAGGGCGGGTCGGTTCGGTGGGTTCGGTCTCTGTCACCATCCGACCAGGGCAGCCGAGCCCCGGCCGCCCGCGTCGATGCCACGTCACGCAACCACCGAGGTACGGCCGGTTGGCTGATCGTTTGTAGCCGTCCGGGTGGGCCGGCGCCCCGGGCGGCCGAAGCGGCCGTCACCCGAATGGCCCCCGCACGCTACTGGTCACGGCCGAACCGGTGTCTCCTTGAGGGTGTCAGCGGCGTCCAGGCTGGGAGGCCGATCATGTACGAAATGTGCGTGGGCCCGGAGAAGGCGGGCGGAGCGTTGGTGTGGCACGTGTTGGCCAAACAGGCCGCGGCCACGCTGTGCGGACAGCAGCTCCGCGAACGTATCGAGGCATCCGACGGTGAACGGGCGCGTCACTGCCCGGACTGCATGGCTTCCTTCGAGAAGTTGATGGCAACCACACCGTGCTGACGGACCGTCCGCGAGCCGTCCGCCCCGTCGCTCCACGCGGCGGGGCGGACGGCTTTCCCGTGCCCGGCTTTCCCGCGCCCGGAGCCGTTGGGCGACGATCACCCGGTCGGGGCAGTGTCATGACGGGGTCCGGGGGAATTCGCCGAGCATGCCCCGGGGCGCGACGTCCTCCCGCCTCCGGGGCGGTGGGACGCGCCGCGGCCGGGATCCCCGAGTCGGCCGCGGCGCATCCTCCTCCCACCGCGCGCAGGCACCCTCCGCATCCCCCGAGGATGGGTGTCCGCCACCGGGACATGTGGGTGTCGTCCCCGATGGCGGCGCCGCCCCCCGGCGTGTGACCGTGGACCGACGCCGCGCCCCGGGGGCCTATTTCGGGGGGCCGGGAGACGTTGCGGGGAAGCCTCGTTCAGCCCGTTCGCGGGCGTTGCCGCGTGGTCCGTTCCGGGTGTGCGCTTCGCACCCCGAGTAGCCGGGGCGGCCGGTGCCCCGTTCGGTTCCGGGAGCGGTGTCACGGCACCGGCGCCGGTCGACGGCGTCCGGCGATCCGCCCACGGACGACGCACCACGGACGACGCACCACCGACGACGCATCACAGCTGAAGGAGAACCCGCATCCATCCCCGTCAAGTGAAGCCCTCCCCACTCTCCGCACGGCGGAAGGCGGTGACCCGTGGGACACGCTGACACCCTGCTCGCCATGGGCGGCGCCTTCCTCGCCGCCGCGTTCCTCGCCCGCCTCGGCGGCAGGATCGGACTTCCGACGATTCCCCTGTTCATGCTCGCCGGCATCCTGCTCGGCCCGCACACCCCCGGCTTCGTCCTGGTCGAGGACGCGCACGACTTCGAGATGCTCTCGGCGCTCGGACTGGTGCTGCTGCTGTTCTACCTGGGCCTGGAGTTCCACCTCGACGACCTCAGGACCGGTGGCAGGCGGCTGCTCGCCGCGGGCGGCGTCTATCTGCTCCTCAACGTCGGGGCCGGGCTCGGCTTCGGGTTCGTCCTCGGCTGGGGGCTGCGTGAGGCGCTGGTGCTCGCGGGGGTGCTCGGCATCTCCTCCTCCGCGATCGTCACCAAGATCCTCATCGATCTGGGCCGGATCGGCCGCCCCGAGACGCGTCTGATCCTGGGCGTCATCGTGGTCGAGGACATCTTCCTCGCGCTGTACCTGGCCGCCCTGCAACCGATCATCGCGGGCGCCCGGGGCTTCGCGGAGATCGCCCTGCAGGCCGGCAAGGCCTTCGGCTTCCTGCTGGTGCTGGCCGCCGCGGCCCGCTACGGCACCCGGCTCGTGGGCCGCCTGATCGAGACCCGGGACAACGAACTCCTCGTCATCAGCTTCCTGGGCGCGGCCGTTCTGGTCGCCGGCGTCTCCGAGGTCCTCGGCGTGGCCGACGCCATCGGCGCCTTCATGGTCGGTCTGATCCTGGCGGGCACCCCTTCCGGGCCCCGGATACGCGAGTTGGTGCACCCGCTCCGTGACGCCTTCGCGGCCATCTTCTTCTTCGCGTTCGGTCTCGCCATCGACCCCGGTGACATCGCCTCCGTCGCCGGTCCGGTCGCCGCGGCGGCCGTCCTGACCGTCGTCATGAACATCGCCGCCGGACTCTGCGTCGCCCGGCTGTACACCTACGGCGCGCAGCCCGCCGCGGAGATCGCCACCACCCTGGTCGCCCGGGGGGAGTTCGCGCTGATCCTCGCCGCGATGGCCGCGGGCGCCGGACTCGACGAGCGGCTCGCCCCCTTCATCGCCGGGTACGTCCTCGTGCTCGCCGTCCTCGGTCCCATCGTGGCGGCGCGGGCGCACCTGCTCGCCGGTGCCCTGCGGACGGCCGCCGGGCTGCTGCCCGGGACCAGGTCACCGGCCGCGGTACCGGGCGAGGGGAAGGGCGAGGACGGGCCGTCGGAGTCCGTGGCGCTGTCGGCGGGCGCGGCCTCGTCGTGCTCGGCGTCCGCCTCGGAGCGCGCGGAGGCCGAACGCTAGGGCCTGTCTGACATTCCCGTCGTCGCCCGGAGGGCGGCCTCGCGGCGTCAGGTGCGTGCTCTCGCCGTGCCGGGCGTAGAGCCTCGTACTGGATGTACTTGGCTCTGCGCCCGGTGCGGCGAGTGGGGGTACCTCCCACGCCCTCAAGGCAGTGGGGGAGCGTGCATGGCGTCGCGAGGCAGACGGGAATTGTCAGACAGGCCCTAGGCCGGTCCCGGCGCCGGGAGGAGACGCGCGGGACCCGGCCCACGGGGCGGGAGCTGCACGCGATCCGGCCGCCGCCGTGCACACCCGTCGCCCACCCGTACGGCACGGCCCCCTTCCCCCGGTGGGACAATCTGCCCACAGGGCCGGTGTCCGACGCCGTGGTCGGCGCCGTCCGGGACCGGAAGGAGCCGTCAGCATGATCGAGTGGGTGCCCCTGGCCAGCGGTGCGAGACCCGTTCCCCGGCCGGTCGCCGCTCCCGTGGTGTGGGCGGGTGCCTTCGGCGGCGCCCTCACCCTGGTGGCCTTCCTCAACGGCACGGTGGGTTCGGGCCGTCCCGGACTGGCCCTCCTGGTGCTCTCCGCGCTGGCGGCGCTGCTCGGGCTCTGCGCCCGCTTCACGGCCGCTCCCGGGACGGCCGTGCTGTGCTGGCTGTCCCTCAACGGTTTCGCGATCCCGCCGGCCGGCGTCCTGACGTGGACCGGCCGGCGGGACGCGCTGTGGCTCGCCTGCCTGCTCGGCGCCGCCCTCGTCGGCACGGCGCTGGCCCGCGTGGTGCACGCGCGGGCCGCCTACCGACGGCTCGGCGCGGCCACGGGACCCGAGTCGCCGGGGCCGGGCCCGGGCGACTTCTGACCGTCCCGACCGCCGCCCCGCGCCCGGACGGTGGTCCGGGAAGGGCCCGCCGGACACCCGGCGCGGCCCTCCCCACCTGTTACGGGGTCAGGCCGTGTGCAGCGTCAGCCCGTAGCGGTTCAGGATCTCGTTGACGGGCTGGAACCAGGTCTCGCCGCCGCTGGAGCAGTTGCCCCAGCCGCCCGAGGTGACGCCCTGCGCCTGGTCGCCGCTGATGAAGGAACCGCCGGAGTCGCCGCCCTCGGCGCACACGCTGGTCTTGGTCATCTGGTGCACCGCGCCCTGGCTGTAGTTGACCGTCTCGTTCTTGGCGAGCACGGTGCCGCAGTGCCAGTGGGTGGTGGAGCCGGAGCGGCAGATCGAGGCGCCGACGGGCGCCTCGTTGGAGCCGCGCACCAGCTGGTCGGAGACGGTGCCCCAGCCGAGCACGACCGGCACGGTCCACCAGCCGCTGCCCACGCTGACCCAGGCGTAGTCGTTGCCGGGGAACGACGAGCCCTGGAACGTGCCGATGTACGACCGGTCCCAGCCGCTCACCCCCGCGCCCGTCCCGCCGCAGTGCCCGGCGGTGACGAACCCGCCGTGCACGGAGAAGCCGATGGAGCAGCGGACGTTGCCCGTGTAGTAGGGGTCGCCGCCGACGGTGCCCGCCGCGAAGGTCTGCGGGGCCGAGGCCACCGTCCGCACCGTGACCGGACCGGCCTCGCGGGCCTGCTTCACGAAGTGCTGGACATCGTTGTCAGCCTGTTCGGCCCGGACCACGTCGACGACCACGGTGTTCGCCGCCGTGTCGACACGCCAACTGCTCACCCCGGCGGGCGCGTCGAGGCGGTCGACGCGTGCCTTGGTCGCGTCGAGCGACTCGGCGCTGTGCTCGACGGTGCGCACCTGGGCGCCGGTGGCGCGGACCGCCGCCGCCGTGGACGGTGCCGCGTCCGAGGTGACGGCGACGGTCAGCCGTCCGGAGGCGGCGTCGAACCACGAGCCGCCGAAGGCCTTTCCGGCGGCCCGGCGTGCCTCGGGCGCGAGGTCGCCGGCCCGGCGTTCGGCCGCGAGCCGGTCCTCGGCCTCGGCCCGGGTGAGACCGAAGTCCCGCTGCATGGCGTCCAGGAGGCCGGCGGAGGCCGGCTGATCGGTGGAGGGGGAGGGGGTGTCGGCCGCCGAGGCCGGGAAGGTGCCGACCGCGGTGAGGCTGCCGAGTACGAGGAGGCCGGCCAGGCCGAGGTGCCTGAGTCTGCTGCGTCTCACGGGAGTTGCCCTTCGTCGTTCCAGCAAGGTGGGGGTGGAACACCGCGTGCTGAGAGCGCTCTCATCGGGTTGTTCCGAGCTTAGCCAGCCAGCGTTATCAGGTCCATGCCAATGCAGGGCCTTTCCGTGGAACCCGCGTCGGACAGCGCCGTGCCGGCCACCCCGGGCGGGGCGGCCGGCACGGCGTGCGTGACGTGTCGGTCAGTACCAGCCGGTCTGCGCCCGGACGTGGCCGTCGCAGGCGAGCAGGGCGCGGGAGACGCGGCCGTTCAGGTTGTTGCCGATCTTCGAGTAGGCGTAGTCGATGCCCGGGTCGACGGTCTCCGAGACCCAGCCGTCGGCACGCCCGGCGCCCGAGTTCGAGCGTTCCAGCACGGCGGCGCAGTTGGCCCGGGAGTTCTCGATCCGGGCGAACGAACCGCAGCGGGAGGAGTAGAAGTACTTCAGCGCCATGCCCTCCGCGTACCGGGTGGCGCCGACCTGCCGGAACGTCCCCGCGCAGCTGGAGACGGTCGGATACTGCCCCTCCATGCCGTAGGCGCCGTAGTTCCCGCCCGAGTGCGGTGCGGCCTGGGCCGGTACGGCGGACAGCGCCAGCGCGACGGCGGCGCCCCCCGCGGCCAGCAGAGTGGTGAGCGATGATCGGCGGCTCATGAGCCCTCGTTTCCTGTGTCGGCGACGACTGTGCCGGCGGTGAGCCGGACCGGCGGCCACCCCCGTCAGCGACGTTAGGCGCGCCTTGGGGTGCCCGGTACCTGAGAGATGTCAGGGCGGTGGGAATCCTTTCGTCCCGGTTGGTGGCGCGCGGACGGGGCACTCAGTGCTGCGTCGTGCAGTGACGACCGGGACCAGGAGGCACGCGTGGCGGTTCGGCATCGGTTGATCCAGGCGACCCCGCAGGCGGTGTGGGACGTCCTCGCGGACGGCGACCTGTACGTGGAGTGGGTGGTGGGGCCCTCGGACTCCACTCCCAAGTCCGGACACTGGCCGGAGGTCGGCGCCGCCATCGCCTACGAGGTGCGGCTGGGGCCTCTGCGGCTCGACAACGAGTCCGTCGTCCGGCACAAGGCCGACGGCCGCCTGCTGGAGATCGAGGCGAAGGCGGGCCGGCTCGGTACCGCCCGGATCTCCGTCGAACTGCGCCCGTGGGGCGAGCAGTGCCTGGTCATCGTGGACGAGCACCCGCTGCGCGGCCCCGGCGGCATGCTGCACAACACCGGCGTCGAGGCGTTGATCCAGGTGCGGCACCGCGCGATGCTGGCCCGGCTGGCCCGGCTGTGCGAGTCCCGGGCGGGTGGGCACCGCCGCCCCGACCCCGGCGACCGCGCCGGACGCGTGTCGTACCGTCCGGGAACCGGCCGTGCCTGACGCCGTCGTGATCGGTGCCGGCCCCAACGGACTCGTCGCGGCCAACCTGCTGGCGGACGCCGGCTGGAGCGTACGGGTCCTGGAGGAGCAGCCCGAGCCGGGCGGCGCGGTACGTCACGACTCCGGGGTCGCCCCCGGCTTCGTCAGCGACCTGTTCAGCTCCTTCTACCCGCTCGCCGCCGCCTCCCCGGTGCTCGCCGGGATGCGGCTCGAGGACCACGGGCTGCGCTGGGCCCACGCCCCCCACGTACTGGCCCACCCGCTGAGCGACGGCACGTGCGCCGTCCTCGACCGCGACGTCGCCGTCACCGCCGCCTCCCTCGACGCCTTCGCGGCCGGGGACGGTGCCGCCTGGGAGCGCCTGTACGACGTGTGGGACCGCTACCGGACCGACATCCTGGACGCCCTGTTCACCCCCTTCCCGCCGGTCCGCGCCGCCGCCCGGCTGGCCCTGCGGCTGCGCGGCGCGGGCGGGCTCAGGCTGGCCCGCACCCTGGTGCTGCCGGTGCGGCGCATGGGCGCGGAGGAGTTCCGGGGCGAGGGCGGCAGACTGCTCCTGGCCGGCAACGCCCTGCACGCCGACCTCGCGCCCGAGGCCGCCGGCAGCGGCGGCTTCGGCTGGCTGATGTCGATGCTCGGGCAGACCTACGGCTTCCCCGTGCCGGTCGGCGGCGCCGGAGCGCTCACCGCGGCCCTGGTCCACCGGCTGCGCTCCCGCGGCGCCACCGTGAGCTGCGGGCACCGGGTCGAGCACGTCGTGGTCCGCGACCGGCGCGCGGTCGGCGTCCGCACCGCCGGCGGGGAGCTGGTCCCCGCGCGCCGCGCCGTCCTCGCCGACGTCTCCGTGTCCGCCCTGTACGGCGGTCTGGTCGCCCCCGAGGACCTCCCCGAACAGGTCCTCGCCGACCTGCGGCGCTTCGAGTGGGACTTCGCCACTTTCAAGGTGGACTGGGCGCTGGACGGCCCCGTGCCCTGGCGGTGCGCGCGGGCGGCGGGGGCCGGGACCGTGCACCTGGCCGACGGTCTCGACGAACTGACCCGGTTCGCCGCCCAGATCGCCATGGGCCGCGTCCCCGACCGCCCCTTCTCCCTGTTCGGCCAGATGACGACGTCCGACCCGACCCGCTCGCCCCGCGGCACCGAGTCCGCCTGGGCCTACACCCACGTCCCCCACGACGTCCGGGGCGACGCGGGCGACGCGGGCATCACCGGGAGCTGGGACGCCGGGGAGCGGGAGCTGATGGCCGACCGGGTCGAGCGCCAGGTGGAACGCTTCGCACCCGGCTTCCGCACCCTGATCCGGGCCCGTCGGGTCCTGGCCCCGCCGGCGCTCCAGGCCCTGGACGCCAATTTGACGGGCGGCGCCATCAACGGCGGCACCGCCGCCATGCACCAGCAGCTGGTCTTCCGGCCCGTGCCCGGCACCGGACGGCCGGAGACCCCCGTGGCCGGGCTCTACCTCGCCTCCGCCGCCGCCCATCCCGGCGGCGGAGTGCACGGCGCGCCAGGCGCCAACGCCGCCCACGCCGCACTGCGCCGGAACCGCTTCGCAGGCCTCACCCGGGCGCAACGGGCCCTGGCCCGCCGCGACCGGGCCGGCGACAGACGGTGAGCGTCCGCGCAGCCCCCCGAGGAAAGGCCCGACCGGTGACCGACAGCCCCCTCCAGAACCGCACCGTCGTGGTGACGGGTGCCGCCCGCGGACTCGGCGCCGCCCTGGCCCTCGCCTTCGCCCGCCGCGGCGCCCGGGTCGCCCTGCTCGGTCGTGAGAAGTCGCACCTGCGGACGGTGGCCTCCCAGCTGCCCACCGAGGCGCTCGCCGTCGAGGCCGACGTCACCGACCCCGCCGCGCTGGCGGAGGCGGCCGGTGCGGTACGCCGGGGCCTGGGGCCGCCCTCGGTCGTGGTGGCCAACGCGGGCATCGCGGAGGGCGGGCCGTTCGTCACCTCGGACCCGGCACTGTGGCGCCGCGTCGTCGACGTCAACCTGACCGGCAGCGCCCACACGGCCCGCGCCTTCCTGCCGGACCTGCTGCGCACCGCCGGCTACCACCTCCAGATCGCCTCGCTGGCCTCGCTCGGCGCCGCCCCGATGATGAGTGCCTACTGCGCCTCCAAGGCGGGCGTCGAGGCCTTCAACCACTCGCTGCGCGCCGAGGTGGCCCACCACGGCGTCGCCGTGGGCATCGCCTACCTCAACTGGGTCGACACCGACATGATCCGCGACGCCGACCAGCACCCGGTCCTGCGCGAGCTGCGCGGGCACATGCCGCCGCCGGCCCGCCGCACCTTCCCGGCGGACGACGTCGCCGCCCGGCTGGTCCGCGCCGTGGAGCGCCGCCGTACCGCGGTCTACGTCCCCGGCTGGCTGCGCCTGGCCCAACTGGGGCGCACCATGCTGCCTCCCGTGGTCCTGCGGCTCTCCCGCCACGAGCTGCCCCGGCTGGAGGCCGACGGACCCCTGCGCGCCACCGGCCCGCTCGGCGCGGGCGGACTGGCCGACCGGGACGGGCCGGAGCCGGGTGCGTAGCCCACCGGGCCCGGACACCGGTTCCGCTGCTGAGAGGAAGGCATGCAGACGTTTCTCCCCCTCCCCGGGTTCCGGGAGTCGGCGCTCACGCTGGACCGCCGCCGACTGGGCAAGCAGCGGGTCGAGGCGCTCCAGGTGCTGCGCGGCCTGACCGTGCCCGGCTACGGCTGGCGCCGGCACCCGGCGGTGCGCATGTGGGCCGGCTATGAGGAGGCACTGGTGCGGTACGGCCTCGAGGTCTGCCGGGTCTGGCGGGACCAGGGCCACCAGGACAGCTGCGCCGCCTCGCTCGTCGCCGGTCTCGCCACTCTCCGCCCGCACGAACCCGTGCGCGACCAGACCGCCCTGGCCCGCGCCGGGGAGCTGCCGCCGTGGCTCGGTGACGAGGCCTTCCACCGCAGCCACAGGTCGGCGCTGCTGCGCAAGGACCCCGACGCCTACGGCGGGCTGTTTCCCGGTGTGCCGGACGACCTTCCCTATGTGTGGCCGGCCTCGGACCGGTCGGGAGAGGGGCCGGCGAGCGGCGCGTAGCAGGTCATGGGTGGCGTCAGGAGTTCTGCGCGCCGAGCCCCTTCAGGTCCACGGTCTCGCCGGCCGGGGGCTGTTCGGGGTTCACCGGCTCGCCGTAGTCGCTGAAGGTGACGCTGCCCGGGTTCCTGCCGCCCTCCGTGGTGGTCCTGAGGATGTAGGGCTCGCCCTCCGTGGCCACGTACATCGCGAGCGTCTCGCCGCCGTCGCCCTCCTTGGTGAGCTTGAGCGCCTCCTTGCCGTCCACCTGCGAGGTCTCCCCGCGCTCCATGCCCTGGCGCTGGGACTTGTCCTGGTCCATCGCCGCGACGAAGCCCTGCTTGTCGCAGACCCCGGCAGTCGTGGCGTCGTTGCCCGGCATCCGCACCCATTTGTCCGACAGCTTGGGCACCATCTCCCGTGCCTCGTCGGGCTGTTGCTTCAGGGCGTTCTCCCAGTACCGCCGGTCGCCGCGCAGGTACAGGGTCGAGTCGGTGTAGCGGACCTCGGCCTCGGTGTCGCCGGCGCCGATGGTGCCCTGGCAGTTCTTCGCCCGGTCGACCGAGACGTCGATGGTGACCGTGGAGCCGTTCTCCTGGCGGGTGTCCCCCTTCACGTGCATGGACTTCGCTTCCCGGGTGGCCTCGACCGCCTTCGCCGCGACCGAGTCGGCGCTCTGCCCCTCGAAGGGGTCGCTCCCGTCCCCGGAGCCGCCGCCGCAACCGGCCAGCAGTACGACGGAGGCGCTCGCGGTCGCCACGGCGGTTGTCACATCGCGGGTGCGCACTGGCAGTTCCTTCCCGTGTCTGTTCGAAACCATCAAGTCACGTGGCCTATAGGCCTGTTGGTGCCGGACGTTCCGAATACCCCGATTCCCGCTCCCCGCACCCGATGAAGGACCGGTGACGTCCGTGTGGCGGCCACGGTCACCGATTGGTCCCGCATACCGCCCCGGAAGTGGACCCCGTGCGAGACCGGCCGGCTTCCTAACGTCGGTTCCGTGAACGCCACCACCGCACGCGGCTCCCTGCTCGCCGCCCTCGCCTGCGTCCTCGTCGGAGGATCCTTCACCGCCAACAGCCTCCTCGGCGACTACCCGTACGCCGGGGGCCAGTTCCTGCGCTACGGGCTGGCCTTCCTGCTGCTCGTCCCCCTCGCCGGGTCCGGCGCGGCGGCCCGGCTGCGCGCGCTGGGCCCCCGCCCGTGGCTGCGCCTGGCCCTGCTGGCGGCCGTCGGTATGGTCGGCTTCAACCTGGCCGTCCTGGCGGCGGAACGGACCGCGGAACCCGCCGTCCCCGGGGTCTTCGTGGGCTGCGCACCGGTCGTGGTCGCCGTCCTCGTGCCCCTCCTCGACGGACGCCGGCCGCAACGGGTCGTGCTCTACGGGGCGTCGCTGGTGGCCGCGGGCGCCTTCACGGTCCAGGGCTGGGGACGCACCGACGGCGCGGGCATCGCGTTCTCCGTGTGCGCGCTGCTGGGCGAGGTCGGCTTCGCGGTCCTGGCCGTGCCCGTCCTGCGGCCCCTGGGCCCGCGGCTGCTGTCCGCCACGGTGTGCGGCATCGCGGCGCTCCAGTCGGCGGTGGCGGGCGTGCTGGCCGACGGCGCGGGCTGGCTGCGGCCGCCGGACGCGGTGGAGGCCGGCGCGCTGCTGTGGCAGGCGGCGGTGGTCACCGTCGTCGGCTTCGTCTGCTGGTACATGGGCATGCAGCGGATCGGGGCGGAGCGCGCCACCCTGTTCTCCGGCCTGATCCCGGTCGCCGCGGCCTGCACCGCGCCCCTGGTCGGCACCGGTTCCTACGGCGCCGCGCAGGCCGTGGGCAGTGCCCTGGTCTGCGCGGGGGTCGCCGTGGGATCGGGGGTGTCGCTCTCCTTCGCCCGCCGGGGCGGTCCCTCGTCCGCCCGTCCGGGTGCGGCCCGGACGGCGCGGCAGAGGTCCTTCGAGTCCCGCTCGGCCGAGAAGCTGTAGAAGCCCTCGGCGCCGGAGGGGCCGTCCGCCCGCGGGCGGGCCCGGTGGCTCAGGGCTGCAGGGGCATGCTGCGGCAGTTGGAGCGCGCCGGCTCCCCGGAGAGCCGGTCGGTCAGCCAGGAGATGGCGCTGCCCTGGTCGGTGAGGAGCGGGGCGAAGTGGTTGAGCAGGCCGCTTCCGACGCCCGGCAGCAGGACGGGGGCGTAGGTGACCGTGGCGCCCTTGCGGCACCAGTCGACGGCGAGTTGACGGGACTGGCCGTGGGGGACCAGGTCGTCGCTGACGCCGGTCGCCACGCGGACCGGGCTGCCGGGCTTCTGCGAGCCGATGCGCTGCTCGGCGAGGAAGTCCCGCAGTACGGGCTCGGCGCGGATGATGTCGCTGATGGACTGTCCGGTCGTCGTCCAGTCCTCGCTGCTCGCGCCGCCGTACCCGAAGAGGGCGTCGCCCACGCACATCGTCGACAGGTCCTTGAGCGCCTCCCGGCCCTCCGCGTTGATGTACCGGTCGGCGATGGGGCCCAGGGCGGGCTCCGTCTGCAGGAAGCCGTTGAGCGACCAGCCCAGCGCGCCCGCCAGGTCGCCGCCGTCGATCGCCTCGGTCACCTCGGTCAGGTCCGCGGGCGGCGCCCCCGCGTAGGTGCCCGCGAGCGGTACGTCCGGGGCGTAGGCCGGCTGGAGTTCGGCCGCGGCCGCCGTGGCGCCGCCGCCCTGGCTGTACCCGAACAGGCCGACCCGGGAGCCGGCGGTGACCGAGGCCGAGCCGAGCGAGCGCGCGGCGCGTACGGCGTCCAGTACGGCGTGGGCTCCGTCGACGCGGTTGACGTAGGTGTGCAGCCGGTCGGTGGTGCCCAGGCCGACGTAGTCGGTGACGACGACGGCGACGCCGCGCAGCAGCAGGCGGTAGACCGACAGGTTCTCGTAGCCCACGGAGACCGTTCCGTCGCCCAGCCGCAGCGGGTGCTCCAGGGCCATGGAGGCGGCGCACTGGTCGCCCTGCCCCATGGTGCCGGGGGCGACGGCGACCAGGGGCCGCGGTCCGTCGCCGCGCCACTTCGCGGTGGGCTCGATGTAGGCGCCGGTGACGGCGACCGCCTCGCCGTTCGCGTCGGTGGACTTGTACATCAGGCGGGTCGCCCGCCCCGGGAGGGGGCCGTCGAGGCCGGGCAGACTCAGGGCGAGCGCCAGGTGCTCACTGCGGATCAGGGTGCCGTCGGCGGCCGGGAGTCCGGCCGGCGGCGTGTAGAAGGCGGGTATCTCCACGCCCCGGGACACCTCCGAGGCGGGGTCGGCGGCCGTGCCGTCGGTGGTGCCTGCCGCGGCGGCGGGCACCGCCTGGGCGCCGAGGGCGAGCGCGGCGGTGATCGCCGCGGCGAGCAGACGGGGACGTGCGGGCATGGCGAACCTCCTGGGGAAGGGCCGGAACCGGTCGTCCGCGGTCCGTTGGGGGAGGACCGGGGCCACGCTGCTCCTGTGGGGTGACGGGACCGTACCCGGACAGGAGTTACCGGGGGTAGCACCATGCTTATTACGGTTCAGTAACTTGACGTCGCGTCTAACAAGCGGCGTCGGGCAAGGTGTCGGTCCGGCGGGATCCACGCCCCGCCGGACCCGGGCCGCCGCTACCGGCGGCCGCGTACCAGCAGGTACAGGAAGTACGGCGTCCCGATCACGGCCGTCATGAGCCCCGCGCCGAGCTGGGCCGGGGCGATCACCGTGCGGCCGATCAGGTCGGCCGCGCAGACCAGGGCGGCGCCCAGGAGGATCGAGACCGGCACGACCCGGACGTGCCGCCGGCCCACCAGGGCACGTGCCGCGTGCGGGGCGACCAGCCCGACGAACCCGATGGTGCCCGCACAGGCCACGGCGCTGGAGCTGAGTACGACGCTCAGCACGAGGAACCCGAGCCGCCCCGGCGCCAGCCGCAGGCCCAGCAGCCGCGGCGTGTCCTCGTCCAGCGAGAGCAGGTCCAGCTCGGTGCGCCGCGCGACCGCCACGCCGATGCCGACGGCCAGCGCCAGCGCGACCGGCACGACGTCCGGCATGGTCCGCCCGTAGGTCGAACCCGACAGCCAGGTCAGGGCCTTGTTCGCGTTGAACGGGTCGGTGAGCACGATCAGCAGGCTGATCATGGCCGCCGTCCCGGAGGCCACGCCGATGCCGACGAGGACCAGCCGGTTCTGCCGGTAGCCGCCCCGGGCGGCCAGCCCGAAGACGAGGACCGCGGTGACGGCGGACCCGGCGAACGCGGCGCCGGCGACGCCCCACGTCCCGGCGGCCGGCACGGTGGTCACCAGGATCACCGCGCCCAGCGCGCCACCGCCGGTGACACCGAGGACGTTCGGTTCCGCGAGCGGGTTGCGCGTCACGGCCTGCACGAGCGTGCCGGCCAGGGCGAGCGCCGCACCCGCGCCGAGCGCCGCGAGCACCCGGGGCACCCGGGTGTCCAGCACGAAGGACACGGTCCGCCCGGCCCTGCCCTGCGCCCAGTTGACGACGTCACCGAGGAGCAGCTTGCTGTCGCCGATCAGCACCGAGGCGATGACCAGGCCCACCAGAGCGGCCGCCAGGACGGCGACCGTGGCCAGGAACACCGCCCGGCTCGGGATGCGCAGCCGGTCCGGGGCGCCGGCCCCGGCGGTGTCCCGCAGCCGCATCGCCATGACGACGAGGAACACGGCTCCGACCAGGCTGGTGACCACGCCCGTGGGCACGCCCACCGCACGGTTCGCCGGCACCAGGGTGCGCAGCAGCACGTCGGAACCGAGCACCAGGGCCGCGCCGGTGAGCCCGGCCGCCGGCATCGACGTACGGGAGCGGGCGAAGCCGCGGAAGCGGCGGGCGAGCGGGCGGACCAGGGCGGGTGCGCACAGGCCGACGAAGCCGATCGGACCGGCGAGCGTCACGGCCGCCGCGGACAGCATCGCCGCCAGCACGACGACCGTGACCCGGGTCGCCCGCACCGGCACGCCGACCCCGCGCGCGGCGTCGTCGCCGAGCGCCAGCGCGTCCACCCGACGGGCCGTCAGCATCAGGCCCGCCAGCCCGGCCAGTGCGATCGGCAGCATCTGGAGGACGCCGTCGAAGCCGTTCTGGGAGATGCTGCCCTGGTTCCACGCGTAGAGGCCCTCGGTCTGCTCGGGAAAGAGCAGGAGCAGTCCCTCCGTCATGGAGTGCAGGCCCAGCATGAGCGCGGTACCGGCCAGCACCAGACGGACGGTGCCGGTGCCCAGGCCGGAAAGCCCGAGCACGACGGCCGCCGCCGCCAGCCCGCCCACGAAGGCGACGCCGGAGGAGGCGATCATCGGCAGTGAGAGGCCGGTGGCGCCGGCCACCCCGAGGGCCAGGTACGCGCCCGCGTTCACGGCCAGGGTGTCGGGGGAGGCCAGCACGTTGCGGCTGACCGACTGGAGCACGGCGCCGGCCGTCCCGAGGACGATACCGACCAGCAGGCCGGCGGCCATCCGGGGCAGCCGCGAGGCGACGACGACCGACGCGTCGTCCGGGTCGGCCCGCCCGGTGAGGGCCTTGAAGACCTCGGACGGTCCGACCGAGGCGGTGCCCTGGGTGATGTCGACGACGGCGAGGACGGCGACCAGCAGGACGATCCCGGCCGTCACCGCGGCCGCGCCCGACCGGGACGTGGGGACCGTCGACGGACGGGTCGCGGGTTCGGTTGCGGTGACGGCCATGGCCTCGCTACTTCGTCAGCGCGCCGACGACGGCGTCGATGTACGCCTCCATCGACCCGGGACCACCGAACATCCAGATGCCGTCGTCCAGCCGGTGCACGTCGCCGGACTTCACGAACGGCAGGGACTTCCACACCGAGTTCTTGGCCAGCTCACCGGTGAACGGGGTGGCGGACGGGTCGTCCTCGTTGCCGATGTAGGCGAACTGCGTGTCCTCGGGCAGCTTGGTGAGACCCTCGACGTCGGTGGTGCCGAGGCCGTAGGCGGGGTCGCCCTTCACCGTCCAGGCGTTCTTCAGGCCGATCGCCTCGTTGACCTCACCGATGAGGGAGGTCGCGGTGTAGGGGCGGATCGAGACCTGGTTGGAGGCCACGTAGCCGTCCGCGAAGGCGTAGTTCCTGCCGGCGATCCCGGCGTCGGCCAGGGCCTTCTTGCCCTCGGCGACCTTGGCCTCGAAGCCGGTGCGCAGCGCCTTCGCCTCCTCCGTCTTTCCGGTGGCCTTGGCGATGAGGTCGATGTTCTCCAGCATCTGGTCGATCTGACCGGTGCCGTCCGCGGAGGTGACCTCGATGACCGGGGCGACCTCGCGCAGCTGCTTCACGGCGGCCGGGGTGAGGTCCGTGGTGGCCACGATGAGGTCGGGGGCGAGGGAGGCGACGGTGTCCATGCTCGGCTCGCCGCGGGTGCCGATGTCCTTGGGCTCGTTCTTCAGCGGCACCGCGCTGTCCCACGTCTTGTAGCCCTTGACGTCCGCGACGCCGACCGGGTCCACGCCCAGGGAGACCAGGCTCTCGACGACGTTCCACTCGGTGGCGACGACCTTGGTGGCCGGGCCGTCGAGCTTCACCTCGGTGCCCTTGCCGTCCTTGAGCGTGATGGCCTCGGAGGCCTTCTTCTCGGACTTGTCGGCGGCGGGTTCGGTGGTGCCGCAGGCGGCGAGGGTGAGCGCCGCGGCGGTGGTGGCGGCCGCGGTGAGCAGGAGGCGTCTCATGAGGTGGTGCCGAGCCTTTCGGTTCGTATGTGGTGGCGGCCGATCGGGCGGGTGCGCAGCCGGCCGGTGAGGGGGTCGGTGTCGACGTCGATCCGGATGCCGTAGACGGCACTCAGCCGTTTCGGCGTCAGTACGTCCTCGGGCGGGCCGTCGGCGACGATCCGGCCCGCTTCGAGGAGCGTGATCCGGTCGGCGACGGCCGCCGCCTGGTCGAGGTCGTGCAGCACGACGCCGACGGCGATCCCGTGGACGTCGGCCAGATCGCGGATGAGGTCGAGGAGTTCGACCTGGTAGCGGAGGTCGAGATAGGTGGTGGGTTCGTCAAGCAGCAGCACGCCGGTCTCCTGGGCCAGGCAGCTCGCGAGCCACACCCGCTGCAACTGGCCGCCGGAGAGGTGGTCGGCGCCGCGGTCGGCGAAGCCGTCGACGCCGGTGAGCGCGAGCGCCCGGTCGACCGCGGCCGGACCGTCCGGATCGGGCCGTCCCCAGCGGCCCCGGTACGGATAGCGGCCGAACTCGACGACGTCCCGCACGGTCAGCCCGCCCGGTGTCGGACGGCCCTGCGTCAGCAGGGCGACGTACCGCGAGAACTCACGGGGCGTCAGCGCCAGGCCGTCGGTGTCGCCGTCGATGCCGATCGCCCCGCTCCGGGCCCGCTGCAGGCGGGCGACGGTGCGCAGCAGCGTCGACTTGCCGCTGCCGTTCGGGCCCACCAGAACGGTCACTTCGCCGGGCCGGAGGGTGACCTCCGCGTCGTGCACGACATCGACGCCGTCGTACGCGACGGTCACACCCGTCGCCGACAGCCGATGACCGCGCAGGCGTGGGGTGCCGGCCGTGTCTTCACCAGATCTCACGTGGCGAAGGTTAGCCTAACCTAAAAACTGCTGGTAGAGGCGGGGGTCACACCGGCCGCCCCGGCTCCGGCCCCGTCCTGCGCCCCGGATCGGACGGCGTGCTCAACTCTCCTTCGGGGCAAGGGATTTCCACAGTCCCGCTCGGTTCAGGGACTGCGGGCAGTGCAGGTAGATCTCGTCGATCTCCAGGACCAGGGCGAGGTCCGGACGCCTGCCGTCGCGGGCCATCGCGTCGAAGAAGGGCGCGTCGGTGAGGAGGCGGGCCCGGCCGTTGATCCGCAGCACCTGCTTGCCGCCGGGGATCAGATAGAGCAGGCCGGCGTGCGGATTGCCGAGGATGTTGTGGAAGCTGTCCCCCCGCCGGTTGCCCGGCCGGTCCGGCAGGGCGATGGTGCCGGGATCCAGGACCCGGGTGAAGCCCGGCGCGTCGCCGCGCGGCGACACGTCGCAGTTGCCCCGCGGGTCGGAGGTGGCCAGCAGGCAGAACGGGGAGCGGGCCAGGATGTCCAGGTCGTCGTCCGTGAGCCGGTCGTGCACCTTGTCGATGACGACGGGCCAGGGCTCGCCCAGCAGCTCGCGCAGCTCGGCCGGCGAGCCCAGTTCGACCCAGCCGTCCTCCTTGGCGGTGTCCGGCAGCTCTCCGGTCGTGTCGATCGTGTGTGGCAAGGCCGGCTCCCCGGGTACGTGCTGACCGGAGGCGGGTGCTTCCGGCTGGGTGATTGTACGTAGCACATTATCTGATGTTAGGTTCCCCTTACCTGGCGCGGTCAGAAGGCGTACCGCACCCGCAGCCACGGCGCCTGGGCGGCGACCAGCGCGCGCAGCCGGCCGACCGCGTCGGCCTTGACCCCGGCGCGGTAGCGCACGTTGAGCGCGCCGTTCTCGGAGCGCTTGCCCTCCTGCAGCTCCGGCCGCCACAGCACCTCCTCGGCGCGCGGATGCCAGCCCAGGTTGACCCCGTGCAGCTCCCGGTTGTGCGTCAGCATGATCACCTCGGCGGCGGCCTGCCGCCTGACCCGCTCCGGCAGGACGTCGCCGAGGTGGCGCAGCAGCTCCGCCCAGGCCTCCTCCCAGCCCGGCCGCACCACCACGGGGGAGAGGTTGAAGTGCACCTCGTACCCGGCGTCCAGGAAGTCGGCCGCCGCGGCGATCCGCTCGGCGACCGGCGAGGTGCGCACGTCCAGCAGCCGTGAGTCGTCCGGCGGCATCAGGGAGAACCGGATCCGGGTGCGGCCGCGCGGGTCGAGCGCCAGCAGGTCGGGGTTGACGAACTTGGTGGCGAAGGACGCCTTGGCGGTCGGCCACTGCCGGAACGCGTGCACCAGGTCAGCGGTGTTGTCGCAGATCAGGGCGTCCACCGAGCAGTCGCCGTTCTCGCCCACGTCGTACACCCACGCCTCGGCGTCGCACTGGTTCGGCTCGGGCTTCGGCCCCTGCCGGGCGATGTGCCGGCCGAGGTGGGCGATGATCCCGTCGATGTTGGTGAAGACGGTGACGGGGTTGGCGTACCCCTTGCGCCGGGGCACGTAGCAGTAGGCGCAGGCCATGGCGCAGCCGTTGGAGGCGCCGGGCGCGATCCAGTCCGCGGAGCGGCCGTTGGGGCGGGTGGCCAGGGTCTTGCGCTCACCCAGGACGAGGGTCTCGCCCTTGATCCGCACCCAGCGCTCGACGTTGCCCTCGTTGCCGTGCAGGCCCGGGATGCGCCAGTGCGAGTCCACCTCCACCACGCGCGCCTCGGGGAACCGGGCGAGCACCTGCCGGCCGCGCGGGGAGGCGGCCGCCGCCGGTTCGGCGTGGATCTCCCGGACCGGCAGCAGACGGCGGGCGGCGGCGGAGTCCCGGAAGCGGGGCCCGGTGGGCTCGGCGGCCGGCCCGCCCGGCGTCAGGGCGTCGAGCCCGAACAGGGTGCCGGAGCCGTCGTCCGGTGCGGCGGACGGATCGTGCATGTGTGCTCCGGGGCGAGAGTGCGGGACGGGCCGGCCCCACTGTACGAAGCACGGCAGCCCTCCGCCGTGTCACGCCCCCCGTCCGGGGCATACGCGTGACACGGCACCGGCCCGGTGCCACCGATCCGAAGGGGTGTACACCGTGCTCGCCATCATCGCGGCGGTTCTGTTCCTCATCGCCTGGCTGATCAACGCGGCGGAGGTGTCGACCAACGACGTCTTCACCTCCACCAACGTGATGCTCATAGGCCTGGCCCTGGTCGCCCTGCACGTCGCCGGGATCGGCAGCGGCTGGGCGGCACGCGGGCGTCGCCGCTGAGCCGTGCGCGCCTCCCCGTCAGGGGATGCGCGCCACGGCCGCGTAGATGCCGCTGTCCTCCGGCGCCGGCGGTTCCTGGCCCTCGCCGTACCACTCGGTGGCGGTGACCAGGCCGGGCCGGACCAGTTCCAGCCCGTCGAAGAAGCGGGTCACCTCCGCCCGGGTGCGGAAGCCGAGGCGGATGCCGCCCTTGGCGTACTGGGCGATCACCTGCTCCGACAGTTCGGGGAAGAGGTCGATCGAGGCGTGCGAGAGGACCAGGTGGCTGCCGGAGGGCAGGGTCTCGACCAGTCCGCGGACTATCCCGTGGGCGTTCTGGTCGTCCGTGATGAAGTGCATCAGGGCGATCAGCGACAGGGCGATGGGCCGGTCGAAGTCGAGGATCTCGCGGGCGTGCCGCACGATCTGCTCCGGCTCGCGGACATCGGCCTGGATGTAGTCCGTGGCCCCCTCCGGGCTGCTGACCAGCAGGGCCTCCGCGTGCCGCAGCACGATCGGGTCGTTGTCGGCGTAGACGACCCTGGCCGCCGGGACCGTCCGCTGCACGATCTGGTGCAGGTTGGGCTCGGTCGGGATGCCGGTGCCGATGTCCAGGAACTGGTCGACGCCCTGCGCGGCGAGGTGGGCCACCGCGCGGTTCATGAAGGCGCGGTTCTGCCGCGCCGCGTCCCGCGCCTCGGGCGGCAGGGTCTCGCCCACCGCCTCGTCGACGGGGTAGTTGTCCTTGCCGCCCAGCAGCCAGTCGTAGACCCGCGCCGGGTGGGCCCGGCCGGTGTCGATGTGGGGAGGCTGGGAATGGTCCGTCGTCATGGCAGGCTCCGTGGTTCGGGAGGTGACGCTCCGCCGTAAATTTCGATCATCGTACTGCCCCGCGCCCTGCGCCCCGCGTCATGTCCGGGGCACACGGCGGAAGTTGCCGATCAGAACGTGCCGAGGGTGCGGGGTGGAGCGTAGGTCCACTCCCGGTCGGCGTCGGTGATCGCGCGCAGCACGCGGGCCGGGGCCCCGGCGACGACGGTCATGGCCGGGACGTGCGCCGTCACCACGCTGCCCGCGCCGACCACCGAGCCGCGGCCGATGGTGACCCCCGGCATGATCAGCGCGCCGGCCCCGATCCACACGTCGTCCTCGACGGTCACCGGCGCCGAGAACTGCGTGCCGTCCCGCCGCAGGCCGGGGTGGACGGGGTGCCCGGTGGTGCTGATGGTGACGTGCGGCGCGAACATCACCCGGTCCCCGACGAAGACCTCGACGTCGTCGACGAGGGTGAGGCCGAAGTTGGCGTACACGTCGTCACCCAGGTGCACGCGGTTGCCGTAGGCCACGTGCAGCGGAGGCTCGATCCACACGCCGGTGCCCACGGCCGCGAACATCTCCTTCAGGACCGCCCGGCGCCCCTCCTCGTCCCGCGCCCCGGTCCGGTTGTAGCCGTCCGCCAGTTCCTTGCCGCGCAGCCGCTCCTCCGCCAGCCCCTCCAGTCCCGGGGCGCCGTCGGAGTACAGCTCCCGGGCCGCCATCCTGCGGCGCACCTCGCGCTCGCGGGGGTCGATGGCCATGCCGTCTCCTTCGGTCTCTCGGGGGAGGAGGGGGAGGGGAAGGGAGGGGGGTTCAGCCGGTGGACGCGTCCGTCGGCGTCCAGCGCTGATTGGCGCCGGAGTTGGGCGGCCACGTGGTGACGGCCGCACCCTCGTGCGTCGCCCGACCGCCCACTTCGAGCAGGCGTCCGGTGGCGGCGTTGACCAGCGTCCAGGTGCCGTCGCCGGTGGTGGAGGCGAGCCACTCGGCGGCCCTGCCGGGGCGCCCCGTGTCGGGCTCGGCCACCGGGACGCCGTCGCGCACCGCCAGCCGCGTGCCGTGCTCGGGGTCGGTGAAGACGTAGCGGTCTCGGACGCCGCCGTCGTGACGGACCGCGCTCAGCCGCCAGTCCGTTCCGCCGCCCAGGACCAGGCCGGTGCCGTCGTCCCCGACGGTGACGGCCCGGCCGCTCTGCACGCCGGTGAGGGTGTAGCCGTGGCTCCGGCGCAGCGGGGCGGCGTCCCTCGCGACGCCGGAGACGCCCTTGATCTCGAAGGAGGTGACGGACTGCGCGGGCACGGTGAAGACGGCCGTGCGGTCCTTCACCCGGATCGGGGCCTTGCGTTCGAGCCGGCCGCCGGCGTCGGTGACCACCGGGGTGACGGTGGCGCGGCGGCTCAGTCGGTGGACGTGCGCACCACGGCGACGTCCCTGGGTGCGAGGAGGAGGGTGCCGTCGGTGCCCAGGTCGCCGGCCAGGGCCTCTCCGGCGACACGGGGGACGGTCACCGCCGCGTCGGTCCGGTTGACCAGGAACAGGAACCGGCCGCCGGGGCCGCGCCGCACGGTGGTCTCGACCGCCCCGCGCACCTCGGCGGGCAGGTCGCTCGCCACACCGGCCGGCTCCAGCAGCCGCGGCAGCAGCGAGGCGAGCCCGGCCGCACCGAGCCGGGTGGACACGTAGGCGGCCGAACCGCTCCCGGTGGGTCGCCGGGTGACGGCCGGGCGGCCCGCGTGCGTGCCGGTGCGGTAGCGGGCCAGGACCTCGGTCTCCGGCGCGGTCACGGTGATCTGGTCGGTCCACAGGTCGCCGGTGGTCGCGTCGTCCAGCTCCACGCGCTCCCCGGCGGGCAGCGGGCCGAACTCCTCGACCCGGATGCCGAGCAGGTCCCGCAGGGCGCCCGGGTAGCCGCCGAGCCAGACGTGGTCGTTCTCGTCGACGACTCCGGAGAAGTACGTGGTGACCAGGTGCCCGCCCTGCTCGGCGTACCGGGTGAGGTCCTTGGCCGTCCCGGCCGGGACCATGTGCAGCACCGGTGCGATCAGCACCCGGTGGCGGCCCAGGTCGGCGCCGGTGGTGACGACGTCGGCGCGGACGCCGAGGGAGAGCAGCGCCGAGTACCAGTCGAGCGCCTCCCGGTGGTAGTCGAGCAGGGAGGTCGGGTGCGAGTCCTGCTCGCTCGCCCACCAGGACTCCCAGTCGAAGAGGATGCCCACCTCCGCGGGCTCCCGCTCGCTCCCGGCGACCGGCGCGAGCGCCCCCAGCGTGGAGCCCAGCGCCGTGACCGCCCGGAAGACGTCACTGTCCGGGCCGGCGTGCGGGACCATCGCCGAGTGGTACTTCTCGGCGCCCGCCGCCGACTGGCGCCACTGGAAGAAGCAGACCGCGTCGGCGCCGTGCGCCACGTGCGTCAGTGAGTCCCGGGCCAGCTCGCCCGGCCGTTTCGCCAGGTTGACGGGCTGCCAGTTCACGGCGCTGGTGGAGTGCTCCATCAGGAACCACGGCCGGCCGCCCGCGATCCCGCTGGTGAGGTTCGCCGAGAACGACAGCTCGTCCCGCTCGCGCCCGCTCGGCACCACGTAGTGGTCGTTGGCGACGAAGTCGACCTCGGCCGCCCAGTCCGCGTAGTTCATGCCCTTGGTGCCGGGCATCACCATGAAGTTGGTGGTCACGGGGGTGCCGGGGGTCAGTTCCCGCAGGAGGTCGCGCTCCGCCCGCAGGTGCTCCTTGAGCGCGTCCGAGGAGAACCGCTTGAAGTCCAGCTGCTGGGTCGGGTTGGGGTGGGAGGCGGCCAGCCGCGGCGGCAGGATCTGCTCCCAGTCGCTGTAGCGCTGCGACCAGAACGCCGTGCCCCAGGCGTGGTTGAGCGCGTCGAGCGTGCCGTACCGGGCGCGCAGCCAGTCCCGGAAGGCACGGGTCGCGTCGTCCGAGTAGTCGTACACGTTGTGGCAGCCCAGCTCGTTGTTGACGTGCCAGGCGACCAGCGCCGGGTGTCCGGCGTACCGGGTCGCCATCTCCCGGACCAGGCGCAGGGCGTGCTCGCGGAAGACGGGCGAGGTCGGCCGCCAGTGCTGGCGCGCGCCCGGCGACAGCGTCTCTCCCCGGTCCGTCACCGGGAGGATCTCCGGGTGGGCGGTGGTCAGCCAGGGCGGCGGGGAGGCGGTGGCGGTGGCCAGGTCGACGCCGACGCCGTGCTCGTGCAGCAGGTCCATCACGTCGTCGAGCCAGCCGAAGTCCCAGGTGTCGGGGCCGGGCTGGAGGCGGGCCCAGGAGAAGATGCCGAGCGACACGATGGTGACGCCGGCCTCGCGCATCAGCCGTACGTCCTCCTCCCACACCTCCCTCGGCCACTGCTCGGGGTTGTAGTCGGCGCCGAAGGCGAGCCGGGGGGTGGGGGCACCGTCCGGCCCGCGGTGGAGGCGGGACGCGAAGGTGGAGATCATGGCGGTCCTTCCGGTGTGGTGCGTGCGGTGGGGGCTACTGCTCGACGGTGAAGCCCTGCTCCTCGCCGTACTTGACGGAGGCCTCCTGCCAGGACTTGAGTCCCTCGGCGAGCGGGGTGCCGGAGACGTAGGCCTTGCCCGCGGTGTCGTTGAAGACCGAGTTCGCGTATACCTGGTAGGGCAGGTACGACCAGTCGTCGGCGACGTTCGCGGCCGACTCGGCGAAGATCTTGTTGGCCTTCTGTCCGCCGAAGTAGGGGAAGGCGGTGTCCTGGAACGCCGTGGACTGCAGCTCCGCGGTGGTCGCCGGGAAGGCGCCGCCCTCCAGGCGGGTCTTCACGCCGTCGCCCGCGTTCGCGTACTCGACGAAGGCGTACGCCAGCGCCTCGTTCTTGCCGAGTTCCGGCAGCGCCAGGGCGCTGCCGCCGTTCTCCGCGCTCGCCTTCCCGCCCGCGGTCCACTGCGGCAGCGGCGCGGCGCGCCAGTCGCCGGCCGCCTCCTTCACGCCGGAGGCGAGGTTCGCGGGCATCCAGGCGCCCGTGGCGAGGGTCGCGATGGTGCCGTCGCCGAGGCCCTTGTACCACTCGTCGGTCCAGGGATTGACGGGGGTGAGGAGTTTCTCGTCGATCAGCTTCTGCCAGGTGTCGGTGTACGTCTTGGCACCCCGGTCGGAGAAGTCGATCCTCACCTCGGTGCCGTTCACCGTGTAGGGGCGCGAACCGGCCTGCCAGAGCATGCTGGTGGTGAGCCCGGCGTCGCCGGTGTCGGCGGTGATGTACGCCTTCGGGTCGGCCTTGTGCAGTTCGCGCGCGGCGTCCAGGTACTCGGCCCAGGTGGCGGGCACCTCGATGCCGTACTTGTCGAAGACCTTCTTGTTGTAGAAGAGCGCCATCGGGCCGGAGTCCATGGGCAGCGCCCAGACGCCGTCCGAGCCGGCCTTCACCCCGTTCCACGGTCCGGGGGAGAACTGTGCGGAGAGCTTGCCGGCGCCGAACGCCGTGAGGTCGGTGAGCTGCTTGGTGAGGGCGTACTGGCCCATCGCGTAGTACTCGATCTGGGCGACGTCCGGGACGCCCTTCTTCGCCGACACGGCGTTCTGGAGGGCGGTGTACTGGTCGTTGTTGGTGCCGGCGTTGACGAGGTCGACCTTGACGCCCGGGTACTTCTTCTCGAAGTCCGCGGCCACCTTCTCGAGCGTGGGCTCCCAAGCCCAGACCGTGATCGTGCCGCCCTTCTCCAGGGCGGCTCGGACGTCGTCCTGGGAGACCGGCTTCTGGCTCGGTCCGCCGTCGTCGGAGTCGCCGCATGCGGTCGCCGTCAGGGCGAGGGCGCAGACGAGACCTATACCGCTCAGCAGGCGGCGCGAGTGCTTGGGCATGGGTGTGCTTCCACTTCTTCGTGGCCGTGACCGGCACCGTCGATGGTTGGAGGGGAGGAGGGACGTGCGGGGGTCATTCCTTGACGCTTCCGGCGGCCAGGCCGGACTGCCAGTAGCGCTGGAGCAGCAGGAACGCCGCGATCAGCGGGAGGATCGTGATGAGCGACCCGGTGACGACCAGGTTGAAGACGGCCTCGCCACCGGCGGTCGCGGCCTGGGCGTTCCAGCTGTTCAGGCCCAGGGTCAGCGGATACCAGTCGGGGTCCTTGAGCATGACCAGCGGCAGGAAGTAGTTGTTCCAGGTCGCCACCATGGTGAAGAGCAGGACGGTGACGACGCCCGGCGCCAGCAGCGGCAGCGCGACCCGGAAGAAGGTGCGCACCTCGCCGGCGCCGTCGATCCGGGCGGCCTCCATCAGTTCGGTGGGGATCGCCTCGCTCGCGAAGACCCACATCAGATAGAGGCCGAACGGTGAGATCAGGGACGGGATGATCACCGCCCAGGGCGTGTTGGTGAGCCCCATCTCGCTGAACATCAGGAAGGTCGGCACCGCCAGGGCGGTCCCCGGTACGGCCACCGCGCCGATGACGACGGCGAAGACCGCGCGCCGGCCGGGGAAGCGGAACTTGGCGAGCGCGTATCCGCCGAGCACGGCGAGGAGGGTGGCGCCGCCCGCGCCCAGCCCCACGTACAGCAGGGTGTTGAGCAGCCAGCGGATGAAGACACCGTCGTCGTAGGTGAGCGTCTCGCCGATGTTGTCCCAGAGCGCGAAGTCGCCGTCGAACCAGAGGCCGAACGAACGCGACAGCCCCTCCTGGGTCTTGGTGGCGCTGACGGCCAGCCAGATCAGCGGTACCAGGCTGTACAGCAGCACGAGACCGGTGAGCACCGTCAGCAGGGCGCTGCGCCGGGGCCGGTCCGGGGAGTGCCGGCGCCGGGACGTACGCAGCCGGGGCGCGGAGCCGGACGGGCCGGACGGCACGGGCGCGGAGCGGTCGACTGCGGTGGCGGCGGGACTGGTCATCGCCGGATCACACTCCCTTGCGCATGCCGCGCAGCTGGACGACGTAGGCGATGGCCATGGTGATCAGTCCCATCACGATGGCGACCGTCGCGGAGTAGTTGTGCTGCTGTCCGTTGAAGGAGAGCGCATAGGTGTAGGAGTTCGGCGTGTAGTCGGTGGTGATGGCGTTGGGCGCCAGCGGCTGGAGGATGCTGGGCTCGTTGAAGAGCTGGAAGCTGCCGATGACGGAGAAGATCGTGGCGATCACCAGGGCGCCCCGGATCGCCGGGAGCTTGATGGCGGTGATCACGCGGATCTGCCCCGCCCCGTCGATCTGTGCCGCCTCGTACAGCGAGTGCGGGACGACCCGCAGGGCCGCGTAGAAGATCAGCATGTTGTAGCCGACGAACTCCCAGGTCACGATGTTGCCGATGGAGGCGAGCACCAGGTCGGGGGAGAGCGGGTCGGGCAGCGAGACGCCCAGCGCCCCGTTGATGTCGCCGACCAGGCCGAAGCGGGTGCCGTACATGAAGCCCCACATCAGGGTGGCCACCACGGCGGGCACGGCGTACGGCAGGAAGATCGAGACGCGGAAGAAGTCCCGGCCGTAGAGGCGCCCGCTGTCCAGCGCCAGCGCCACCAGCAGCGCGATGCCCAGCATGATCGGCACCTGTACGGCGAGGAAGAGCGAGACCCGGCCGAGCGAGGCCCAGAACCGGTCGTCCGTCAGGGCCTGACCGTAGTTGTCCAGACCGACGAAGGTGGTCCCGCCGATGAGCTGGTCGCGGAAGAGGCTGAGGTAGACCGAGTAGGCGATCGGTGCGAGGAACACCAGGGCGAACACGGCCACGAAGGGGCCGAGGAACCCCCACCCCGTCCAGGAGCGGCGGTCGCGCCGCGCCGGGGGAGGGGCGGGCCGCGGCTCGGCGATGGCCGGCGGTTGCAGCGTCGTCATGTCGGTCCTCGCTCGTCCACGTCCGGGAGTCCTAGCGTGTTTGCGTAAACATCGGACGCGCGGAAAGCGGTCCGGTCGGAGGATTGCTGTTATGTTTACGTAAACATTTGATGGCGGCATGTCTACACTGCCCCGAGGACGACGGTCAAGGGTCCTTCGGGCCGGAGACCGGAACAGTGCGGAGAGGTGGCGGAACGCAGTGGACACCGCTGAGGGAGCCGCGGACGCGAGGGACGCCGCGCACACGGTTCCGCGGCGCCGCCGCGGCGGCCGGGTGCCGACGGCGTCCATGGCGGACGTGGCCCGGCTGGCGGGGGTCTCCTCGCAGACCGTCTCCCGCGTCTCCAACGGCTACGCCGGAGTGACCGAGGAGACCCGGCGGCAGGTGCTGGCGGCCATGAAGGAGCTGGGGTACCGGCCCAACAGCGCGGCCCGGGCCCTCAAGCGGGGCGAGTTCCGCACCATCGGCGTCATCACCTTCACGCTGGCCACCACGGGCAACGTACGCACCCTGGAGGCCATCGCCACCTCCGCCGCGAGCGAGGGGTACGCGGTGACACTGCTGCCGGTCGCCGTGCCGACCCAGGACGAGGTGCGGGGCGCGTTCTCCCGGCTGGAGGAACTGGCCGTCGACGCCGTGATCGTCATCATGGAGGTGCACCTCCTGGACGCGGCGAGCCTCACCCTGCCGCCCCACGTCCAGGTCGTCGTGGTCGACTCCGACGCAGGCGACCACTACACGGTCGTCGACACCGACCAGGCCGGCGGCTCCCGCACCGCCGTGCGGCACCTGCTGGACCTCGGGCACGACACGGTGTGGCATCTGGGCGGCCCCGAGGGCTCCTTCGCCGCGCAGCGCCGCACCGACGCCTGGCGGCACACGCTCACCGAGGCCGGCCGTGCCGTGCCGCCGCTCGTGCGGGGCGACTGGTCGGCGGAGTCCGGGTACCGGGCCGGCCTGGAGCTGGCCGCCCGCCCGGAGTGCACGGCCGTCTTCGCGGCCAACGACCAGATGGCCCTCGGTCTGATGCGGGCCCTGCACGAGAACGGCCGCAGCGTGCCCCGGGACGTCAGCGTCATCGGCTTCGACGACATCGCCGAGGCGGGCTCCTTCCTGCCCCCGCTGACCACCGTCCACCAGGACTTCGCCGAGGTGGGGCGGCTCTGCGTGCGGGCCGTGCTCCGCAAGATGCGCGCGGCCGCCCCGGAGCGGGGCACGACGCTAGTACCGACCCGGCTGGTGACCCGCGCGAGCACGGCGCCACCGCCGGGGTAGCCGCGCCCGCTCGCCGCCGCGGGGTCAGTCCGGCTGCCGGTCGATGTTCCTGGTCCACCAGTGGTGCTCGCAGAACCAGTGCCCGACCATCGCACCCCCGAAGACGACGAACCCCACCCCGATCAGCCAGGACTCCACCACCAGCACGATGCCGACCGTGCCGTAGCTGATCGCGTTGTCCAGGATCAGCGGCGTGAAGAACAGGTACGAGAAACCGCGCAGCCCGATCAGGCCCACCATGGTCGCGACCGCCCCCGGCAGCAGGTCGCGCCAGCGGATCTGGCTGCCGAGCAGGAAGTGCTGGCCCCACCAGAAGAACAGCATGCCGGTGGCCGTGGACAGCGCGATCCGGGCCGATCCGTGCAGGGCGGTCCGCGTCTGCACCTCCTGGTAGAGGTACGCGGTCAGCGCGATCACCCAGGTCGCCTGGCGCCAGACGCGGTGCCACGGGCCGGAGGGCAGCTCCCAGATGCGTTCGTAGCCGTTCTGGACGCTCGCCGCGAAGGACACACCGAAGACGGCGAGCAGGATGCCACCCCACACGCTCGTCGTGCCGACGACCTTGGTGGGGGGACTGATGATGTCGGTCAGCACCTTGGCGGACCGTCCCGACAGGCCCATCCCGTCCGCCAGCCAGGATGCGAAACCGCCACGGCCCAGCGGATCGGCGGCGGCCACCACGATCAGCAGCGGCGCCAGCGTGACCAGGGCGAGCGTGGCGAAGCCCATCGCCCTGTGCATCAGTTCCAGGTCCCGGCCGCGCCGGACGAGGGACGACGCGGCCAGCCGGTCCCACACACGGTGGAACGGCCGCCACAACCGGTTCACGGGTGCTCCTCGGGCGTCCTTTCGATGGCTCGCCGACGGGGAACTGAGTGACCCCGGGGACGTCCGGGCAAACGTCGCGCCACCCGGACGGCCCCGGTCATCCGGAGCGCCGCGCCACTCAGGGGTCCGTGCCCTGCTGCTCACGCAGCCAGTCGTTGTGCCAGGCGATGGCGGCGCGTATCTGCGGTTCCTGGAGACCGGTCCGGGAGCCGAGCTGGTCCATGGTGAGGGCCGACGGGCCCTGGGTCAGGGCCCGGGTGAGCTTGGCGGCCCACAGCTCCTCCTCGACGAAGGGCCGGTGCGAGTAGCCCTCCTTGATCACGTCGAAGTGGTCGTCCGAGCACGCGGTGATGAGCCGAAGCCCGTCGAACCGTTCATGGGCGGCCTGCACCGCGGAGGAGTCCGGAACGTAGCCGGTCACGGACTCGTCCTGGGGGAAGACCCTGGCGCACAGGTCGCACAGCTCCATCGGGACCGGCCGGGGGGTCCGGTCCTTCCTGCCCTTGCGCTTCCACATGGCGACTCCCGGGGGTGCCACACAGCAGTGTCGACGCCGGTTGCCGGAACGGGGTCGACGTCCGGAATGTCGGAGTTGCCCGCGGGGCGGGAAGCAAACGCCCCGCGGGCCGTCGAGTGCGTCAGGCCAGCTTGACCGGCAGCTCGAACAGGTCGTTCTGCGTGACCACCGGCTTGTTGCGCAGTTCGGCGGCGGGCACCGCGAGGTCCAGATCCGGGTAGCGGGCGTAGAGGGCGGGGAGCGCCACGCCGGCCTCCAGCCGGGACAGGGCGGCGCCGGGGCACACGTGCGGGCCGTGCCCGAACGAGATGTGCCGGTTCTCCGACGTGCGGGTGATATCGAACGCCCCGGCCGTCGGACCGTGCGCCCGCTCGTCCCGGCCCAGCGCGCCGTACGACACGATCAGCGCGTCCCCGGCGGGGAGCACCCGGTCGCCGACCGGCACGTCCTCGGTCGCGAAGCGGATCAGGACGTGCGAGGTCGGGGTCGACCAGCGCAGCGTCTCCTCGATCACCGCCGACCAGTCCGCCTTCCCGGAGAGCACCAGGTCCCGCTGCTCGGGATGGGTGGACAGGTTGACCACCGAGTTCACGATCAGCGAGATGGTGGTCTCGTGGCCGGCGGCCACCATCAGCTGGAGCGTGGAGACGATCTCCTCGTCGGTGAGGTGGTCGCCGTTCTCGGACGCCTGGATCAGCGCGCTGGTCAGGTCGTCGCCGGGCGCGGCCCGTTTCGCGGCGACCGTCTCCGCCATGATCGAGGCCAGCTCGGTGAGGGTCGCGAGGACCTCCTCGGGCGGTGTCTGAGTGGAGAAGAACTTCTCGAACAGCACCTTCAGACGCGGCAGGCGCGCCTCCTCGATGCCCATCAGATCGGCGACGACGTACATGGGCAGCGGGTAGGCGAAGACCGCCTTGAGGTCGACCACGCCACCGTCCGCGGGGAAGTCGTCGAGCAGCCGCCCGGTCAGCTCCGTGATCCGCTCCCGCATGTGCTCCACCCGGCGCACCGTGAGCGCCTGGGCCACGAGCATCCGCAGCCGCCGGTGCTCCGCGCCGTCCACCGTGAGCATCGAACGGCCGGGGTTGGCCAGCCCGATCAGCGGCCAGTCGGCGGGGATCTCCCCGCGCTGCCAGGCGCCCCACACGTTGATGTCCTTGACCAGCCGGGGGTCCGTCAGCAGGGACTTGGCCTCCGCGTGGTGCGTGACCGCCCAGACGGGGACGCCGCCCGGAAGCTCCACGGCGGCGAGAGGTCCGGCCGCGCGCAGCCGCGCGCCCTCGCCGTCGAGGTCGGTGACGAACGGGTCCAGCGGTATGCGGGCTTCTTCGGTGCCGGTCGTCATGCTGACGTGCCTCCCAGGGCAGTGGTCGGGGTGAACCGCACGGGCAACTCGGTCAGCCCCCGCAGCCAGGGCGAGGGGCGACGGGTGAGGGACGCGGCGGGCACCGCCAGGTCGATGTCCGGCAGCCGGTCGAGGACGACCTCGATGCCCGTGCGCGCGATGACCTCGGCGACCTCCTGCGCGGGGAAGGGGCAGCGGTGCTCGCCGTGGCCGAAGGAGAAGTGCGCGTTGTTGCCGCCGGTGAGGGCGGAGCCGTCGGTGCGCACCTGCGGGTCGGAGTTGGCGCCCTGGAGGCCGAGCAGCACCAGGTCGCCGGCGCGGATCCGGCGGTCGCCGAGCCGGGTGTCGCGGGAGGCCCAGCGGCCGGCCACGTTCTGCGTGGGGGTGTCCTCCCACAGCACCTCGTTCATCGCCTCGGCGACGCTGTTGCGGCCGCCGAACAGCGAGGCCGCGAACCGCTCGTCGGTGAGCATCAGGCGCAGCGAGTTGCCGATCCAGTCCGCCGTCGGCTGGTGGCCCGCGGCCATCATCACCATCAGGTCCTGGGCGACCTCCTCCTCGGTGAAGCCGCTGTCGTCGGCCAGCATCCGGGAGGCGACGTCGTCGGCGGGCGCCGCCTTCCGGTCGGCGAGGAGCCGCGCCATCGACGTCCCGAGGTGCGTCTGGCCCGCGATGGCCCGCTCCCGGCCGTCGATCATGTCGTTGAGGGCGGTGACCAGGGCCGGTCCCTGCTCGTCGGAGAAGCCGTACAGCCGGGCCAGGACCCGCACCGGCAGCAGCATGGCGTAGTCCGCGACCAGGTCGGCCTCGCCCTTGGCGCAGAGCCGGTCGACGAGTTCGTCGGCGAACCGCTCGGCGTGGCCGCGCAGGACGTGCGGGTCGACGGCCTCCAGCGCGTCGCTGATCATGGCCGCGCGCTCCCGGTGCCGCTCGCCGACCGTGTAGAGGATCGACGGCTGCCTGCGGCCGATCATCGGGAGCAGCGGCCAGTCCTCCGGGATGTTCTCCCACTGGTTCCACAGCTCCGAGTCCCGGCTGAACAGCACCGGATCGCCGGTCACCTGGTGCAGCTCGCGGTAGCCGACCACCAGCCAGGCCGGGACGTCCCCGTCCAGCAGCACCGGTGTGACGGCACCGTGGTCGCGCCGCATCTGCCGGTACAGCTGCGCGGGCTCGGTCTGGAAGCGGGGGCCGCTGAGCGGTACGGCGTCGGTGGCGTCGGTGCTCACACGAACTCCTGTCGGGGCGGGGCGGCATGGCCGGCGTAACGGGTCCTCAGGTGCTCGACCAGCGCGATCAGTACCTGCTTGCTGGACTCGCGGGACCGGGCGTCGCAGAACACCAGCGGCACCCCCGGGTCCAGGTCCAGTGCCTCGCGCACCGACTCGGGCGAGTGCCGCGGGCCGCCGAAGTCGTTGCAGGCGACGATGAACGGCGTGCCGTGGTGCTCCAGCCGGTCGATGGCGTACCAGGAGTCGTCGATGCGCCGGGTGTCGACGAGGACCACCGCGCCGAGCGTGCCGGAGAACAGCCGGTCCCACAGGAACCAGAACCGCTCCTGGCCGGGCGCGCCGAACAGGTACAGCACGTTGCGCGCGTCGAGGCTGATGCGGCCGAAGTCGAAGGCGACGGTCGTCGCGGTCTTGCCGCGCACCTCGCTGATGTCGTCGACCGTCTCGCCGGCCTGCGTCATCGTCTCCTCGGTGTTGAGGGGACGTATCTCGCTGACCGAGCGGACCAGGGTCGTCTTGCCGACGCCGAACCCGCCCACGACCACGATCTTGAGGCCGTTGTCGGCGGACGCACCCAGCGGGGTGCGGGCGTCAGAGATTGCGGAGTCCAACGAGCACCTGCTCCAGGATGTCGGGATCGGGGACGGCTGCCGTGTACGGATGGCGGGCGCTCACCCGGCCCGCGGCGTGCAGGTCGGAGAGCAGGATCTTGGTGATGCTCACGGGCAGCCGCAGTTCGGCGGCGATCTCCACGACGGCCGTGGGCGCCTGGGCCAGCCGCAGGATCGCCGAGTGCTCCGACTGCATGCCGCGCGTCGGCTCGCACTCCGCGACCACCAGGGTGACCAGGTCGAAGGGGTTGTCGGAGGCGGACCGGCTGCGCCCCTGGGTGACGGTGTACAGCCGGTCGGGGGAGTCGTCCCTGCCGGGGCGGCTCATGACGTACGGGGCTGCGCGGTGAGGTGCTCCCCGAGCTGCTCGATCAGCTCGCTCATGTTGTGTCCGACCAGCCCCGCGTCCGCGTCCTCCGCGGTGATCACGGCGAGGTGCGCGCCCTCGCCGGCCTCGACGATGAACAGGATCCCGCCGTAGAACTCGGTCATGGCCGAGCGCACCCCGCCGCTGCCGTCGCCGAACTCCACGGAGGCGCCTTGGGAGAGCGACTGGATGCCGGCGGCGATCGCGGCCAGCTGATCGGCCTGGTCGACGGAGAGTTCCGGGGTGCGGCACAGCTTGAGGCCGTCGCGGGAGAGCACGAGCGCGTGCCGCGCGCCCGGCGTGCGCTCCAGCAGGCCCTCGATGAGCCAGGTGAGCTTCTCGTCGGCGGTGGTCGAGCCGGTCATGAAGTGGTGTCGCCTTCCGGGTGCGCGTGGGAGTGGGAGGGGTGGTCGGGGGTGGTCTCGTCCGGTGCGGGTGGGGCGGCCGCACTCCGCGGGGAGCCGGTGCCGTCGGGCATCGGGGTGTTGCCGGTCCGCGAGGCGCCGGTGTCGGCGGAGCGCACGGCCTGGCGGAAACTGCTGAAGCGGGCCGCGCGCACCTTCGCGTCGTCGGCGGCCGGTGCGGGGCGCGGTTCGGCGGCCCGGGCGGTGGACCGGGCACGTTCGGCCGCGGCGAGGGTCCTGCCCCGGCGGCGTTTGGGCAGCCCGGCGATCCCGTCGTCCTGCCCCGAGTCCGCCAGGCCGTGGGTGGGCGGCGGTTCGGAGGGGGCGGGGGCGGGACCGGATTCCGGGGCGGGGGTGGCGAGGGTGGCCCCCGGCTCCGAGTCGGGCACGGCGCGGGTGGTGCCGGTCGTCGGATCGGACACGGCGGGGGTGGAACCGGATTCCGGGGCGGGGATGGCGGGGGAGGCGCCGGTCGTCGGATCGGACACGGCGGGGTTGGTCCCCGGCTTCAGGCCGGGCACGGCGCGGGGGGCGCCGGCCGTCGGGTCGGCCCACCCGGGGGCGGTCCCCGTCCCCGGGTCGGGCACGACCGGGGCGGACCCGGTCCCCCGTCCGGGCGCGGCCGACGCGGCCCCGGCCTCCGGGTGGGGCGTGGCCTCGGCCGAGGCCGCCCCCGGAGCCGGGTCCCGCGCGGGAGCGTCGGCGGTCGCGGCCGGCGCGGAGCCGCGCGGCCACTCGGCCGGGGCCGGCACCGGCGGAGCCGGCGGACCGTCGGAAGCGGCGCCGGGGCCGCTCAGAATGTCCTGGGGGATGAGCATCAGCACACCCGTGCCACCGCGCGCCGACGGCCGGAAGGACACCTTCAGGCCGTACTTGGCCGACAGCCGGCCCACGACCGCGAGGCCGAGCCGGGTGCCGGTCAGACCACCGAGGCCGGCGGCCTCGCCGGCCACCGCCTGCTGGGCCCGGCGCAGCTGCACGTCGCCCATCACGAGACCGCTGTCCTCCACGGAGACGATCGCCCCGGCCGGCACCGCCTCCACGTACACGTGGACCTCGGCGGTCGGCGGCGAGAAGTTCGCCGCGTTGTCGAGGAGTTCGGCCAGGGCGTGCATGACGCCCTCGGCGGCGTGCCCGGCGACCGCGGCGTCACTGGCGGAGTGCACCCGCACCCGCTGGTACCCGGCGATACGTCCCATGGCGCCGCGGAGAATGGACTCCATGCCGATGGGCCGCGCCCAACGGCGTCCGGAGCGCGCCCCCGTGAGGACGGCGACGGAGTCCGCGAGCCGGCCCGCCTGCGCGGTGCGGTGGTCGAGGTGGAGCAGGTCGGCGAGGACGTCCTCGTCACCGTGCCGCTCCTCCATGGCGCGCAGGTCCGCGAGCATCCCGGTGGCCAGCGCCTGCATCCGGCCGGCCGCGTTGGCGGTCGCGGAGACGGCGGCGGCACGTTCGCCGCGCGCCCGGTCCAGCCGCGACCGCAGCCGGCCGGTCTCCTCGGTGAGCCGTGCGACCTCCTGCGCGTGCTGCTCGGTCAGCCGGATCCGCTCCTGCTCGAAACCGGCGGCGAGTTGTTCCCGCTCGCGGTCGAAACCGTCCAGCAGGCCGCTGCGTTCACGGTCGGCCCGGGCGAGGAGGTCGGCCTGCTCGCGGTCGGCCTCCGCCCGAAGTCGTTCCCGCTCCCGCCGGGCGCGCTCGGACAGCTGTCCGCGCTCCTGGGCCAGGGCTCCCGCCTCCGCGCGGGCGGCGTCCAGCAGGTGGCGCGTGGCCCGTTCCCGACGGACGGCGTGCACGGCCACCGTCACGGCGACACAGAGCAGGATCGCCGCCGCGCTCGCGCCCAGGCCGAGCGGAAGGCGTACCGAGGAGGGCGCGGCGGCGACGGCGCCGCCGACGGCGAGCGCCGACACCACGGCGCAGGGCAGGGCCACGGCCACCAGGGTGCGGGGAGCGGGTCGGTCGCCGGGGCGGGCGGGCGCGGTCATCAATCGGGTCCTCGCCAGGCCGCCGGAGCGGCCCTCGTGTCGTCCAACGGGGCGCGTGCGAGCAGGAGGTAGTCACACGCCACTCAACGGACGATCACTATACGAGAGTTCGTGATCGAAACGAGAGGAAGTCGGTCAATCTTTGCTCATGCGTGCACGCGACGCTCAGGGCAGGCTCCCCGACTCGCAGACCCGGGCCGCGAGATCGCGCAGTTTGACGTTGTTGTCCTGCGAGTACCGGCGCAGTGTGGCGAAGGCCTGCTCCTCGGTGAGGCGGTGGCTGCCCATGAGGATGCCCATGGCCTCGCCGATGGTGTGCCGGGTGCCGATGGCCTCCTGGAGCTGGGCGTGCGTACGGGCGGTGGAGAAGGCGACCGCCGCGTGCGAGGCCAGCAGCCAGCCCGCCGTCTCGTCGGCCTCGGTGAAGGCGCCGGGCCGGTAGGAGTAGAGGTTCAGCGCCCCGAGGTCCTCGTCCTTGGTGAACAGCAGGAAACCCATCATGCTGCCGAGGTTCAGCCTGCGGGCCTCGGGGACGTACTTGGGCCAGCGTCGCGCCTCGTCACGGAAGTCGGCGATCCGGTACTGCCGCTGCCCGTCCGTGGTGCGCGCGGCGTCGAAGCACGGGCCCTCACCCATACGTTCCTGGAGCGCGTCGCTCTCCTCGACCACCTGGTCGGTGGGGGCGAGCGACCGCACCCGGCGCCCGCTCAGCAGGAGGATGCCCGCGGCGTCGCAGCCGTCCACCAGTTCCGTGGCCGAGCCGGTGATCCGCTCCAGGGTGTCGTTCACCGATTCCTGGGCCAGCAGATCACGCGCCAAGGACGCCATCTGCTGCGCGAAACCGCGCCAGTCCATGCCGGTACCTCCCTCGCTTCCCGGAGCGAGTGCCCTCGGAGCGGGGAAACAACAGTGGAAGTGGGCCCCCATGCATCTTGATTCACATTACATCTAAATGCATCATGCGCTCAGGCGTGCCCGGGCCCGGCGCGCGGCCGAGGCCCGGGCCCGTGCCGCCACCTGCACCGTCGTCCTCGTCGACCCGGACGACGCCCCCCGCCCCCTGACCGCGCGGTCGCTGACGGAACTGCGCGCCGGGGCCTGAGCCCGTGCGGCCGGCCCGGGGTCAGTCTCCGCCGGGCCGGAGCCGGTCGGCGGCGCCCGGCGGCTGCACGCGCATGCCGGGACGGCGCCGGTGCACGGTCAGGTACGTCACCCCGTCCGGGCCGGCGACGACACCCCGGGCCGAACCGTGGGGCAGCCAGGTCAGGACGCCCGGTTGCAGGGGGTGGTCGCCGTCGGCGCCGGCCAGGGAGGCCGCGCCGTCCAGGACGAGCAGCAGGACGTCGAGGTCCGGTTCGGTGTGCGTGCCGACCCGCCCGGCCCCGGGGAGGCGGACGACGTTGGCGTCGAGTTGCCGCCCGGGTTCCGCCAGTCGCCACAGGGCGCCGGCGGCCGCCTCGTCGCCGGGCGGCAGCAGCCGCGCGGTGTCGCACAGGACCCGGGGGAGGGGAGGGCCGGGTGCCGGTGCGGGGGAGCCTTCTTCGTGCCCTGCCATCAGCGGTCACCGCGCCTTCCGTGCCCCGTGACGCGTGCCACAGGGCCATAGCCGTCAATAAACACGAATCCATTATGCGTATTTGATAGCGTCACGGCCGTGCGGCTGACGAAGTTCACCGACCTGGCGCTGCGTTCCGTCATGCGCCTGGCGGTCGTGAGAGACGGTGACGACCCGCTGACCACCCGCGAGGTGGCCGACGCGATGGGCGTGCCGTACACGCACGCGGCGAAGGCCGTCACCCGGCTCCAGCACCTCGGAGTGGTCGAGGCGCGGCGCGGTCGCGGCGGCGGCCTGGCGCTGACCGGCGCGGGGCGCGACGCCTCGGTCGGCCGGCTGGTGCGGGAGCTCGAAGGGGACGGTGAAGTCGTCGCCTGCGAAGGCGACCCGCCGTGCCCGCTGCGGTCGGCCTGCCGGCTGCGAGCCGCGCTGCGCGACGCCCAGGAGGCGTTCTACGCCGCGCTCGACCCACTGACCGTCGCCGACCTGGTGGCCTCGCCCACCGGCCCGGTGCTCGTCGGCCTCTCGGACCGCCCCTCGGGCTGACGGGCGCGCGCCCGCGGCGGCGCGTACCCGTGACCTAAAACACGAATATCATCTACCAATTAAGGAGCCGCCGTGCTCTCCGAACAGTCCGTCCCCGTGGTCCGCGCGACCCTGCCCGCCGTCCGGGCGGCCATCGGCGACATCGCCGAGCTGTTCTACCGGAAGCTGTTCGACGCCCACCCCGAGCTGCTCCGGGACCTGTTCAACCGCGGCAACCAGGCGGGCGGGGAGCAGCAGCGGGCCCTGGCCGGCTCCATCGCCGCCTTCGCCGGCCTGCTGCTGGAGAGGCCCGACGCCCGGCCCGACGTCATGCTGTCCCGGATCGCGCACAAGCACGCCTCCCTCGGCATCACCTCCGACCAGTACAAGACCGTCCACCGCCATCTGTTCGCCGCGATCGGCGACGTCCTCGGGGACGCCGTGACCCCCGAGGTCGCCGCCGCCTGGGACGAGGTCTACTGGCTGATGGCCAACGCGCTGATGGCCGTCGAGGCCCGTCTCTACGCGGAGGCGGGCGTGGCCGAGGGCGACGTGTGGCGCCGGATGGAGATCACCGAACGGCGCGAGGAGAGCACCGACGCGCTCAGCCTCGTCCTGCGGCCCGCCGACGAACGCCCAGCGGCTCCCTTCCGCCCGGGTCAGTACGTCAGCGTCCGCTCCGAACTGCCCGACGGCTCCCACCAGATCCGCCAGTACAGCCTCTCCGCCGCCCCCGGCCGCACCGGCCTGCGCATCACCGTCAAACACGTGCACGGCGACGGGCGGCCCGACGGCGAGGTCTCCTCCTGGCTGCACGCGCACGCCCGCGAGGGCGACGTACTCACCGTCTCCGCACCCTTCGGCGACCTCGCCCTCGCGGAGGACGACGGACCGCTGCTGCTCGCCTCCGCCGGCATCGGCGTCACCCCCGTGCTGGCCATGCTCGACCACCTGGCCGCCACCGGCGCCACCCGGCCGGTCACCGTCGTGCACGCCGACCGCGCCCCCGCCCACCACGCCCACCGGCAAGAACAGCGCGACCTGGTCCGCGCGCTGCCCGACGCCCGGCTGCACCTGTTCTACGAGGAGCCCGGTGAGGCGGCACCGGAGGCGACGGCCGGTCTCGTCGACCTCACCGGAGTCGGACTGCCCCCGGGGCTCACGGCCCACCTGTGCGGCCCGGTGCCGTTCATGCGCGCCGTCCGCGGCGACCTGCTGCGCCGGGGCGTGCCAGCCGAGGCCGTCCATTACGAGGTCTTCGGGCCCGACCTCTGGCGCGGACGCTCGTAGCGGGCGCCGCCCGACGCGCACCGGGACGGCGGAATCGCGCGCGGACGTTAGGCCGCAGCGGTGAACGCGGTCGTGATCGCGGTGTCGACGCGGGCGTGCACCACCAGTCGGGTGCCGGAGGTGTCCGCGTTGTTCTCCAGCAGCCGCCGGACCGGCGCGCTGTGGGTGACCACGGACATCAGGACACCGAGCCGGCCGCACCACTGATGGGCCCGGCGCACGGCACTGACCGCCGCGTGGCCGTCGGCCCCGTCGGTCAGCACGATGACGACGGGGGTCGGCTGATGGGCGTCGACCAGGTTGGTGATGTGCGTGGTCAGCGTGGCCCGCCCGTCGATACCCGGGTCCCGGTCCACCGTGATGACCAGGACCCCATGCTCCAGGGTGTGGGACAGCATCGCGGCCTCCGATCCGTCGCCTGGTGGCGAAGTTGTGTTCAGTGAAGGTCCCCGGCACCGGGTCCGCAACGCACCCCCGGGACCACGGCGCACCCCGGCGGCGCACCCGGCACCACCGCGGGCGCACCGCCACTGAGTACGATCCTCCGGTCCGCCCGAACCCCGCCGCCCACCCCGAGGAGCCCCGACCCGTGCCCGCCCTGCTGCCCCCGCCCCGCACCGGGCACCGCCTGCCGGCCCCGGAGCACCTGACGCGGCTGGAGGACGGCCAACGGCTGCACGCCCTGCTCTGGCGTCCGGGCCCCGGCTGGCGGATGGCCAGCAGCGCCGTGCTGGGCGGCGGGATCGCCGAGCGCGCGTGGGTGCTCAACGCCCAGGTCGCCCACGGGTACCGGCGCACCGACCCCGCCCGCCACCTGACGCGCCTCGCCCGCGCCGCCGGCGCCCGGGGGCCCGGAGTGGGGCTGATGACGGCCGCCGACGTGTCCGCCTTCGCCCGCGCGCGCGACGGCGGGGCCGAAGCCGTCGTGACCGCCGGAATCTCGGTACGCGGCTGGGCGGCCTCGCCCGAGGAGGGCGCGCCCGCCGCCGCCCCGCCCGGGACGATCAACATCGTCGCCGCGGTGCCGGTCGCGCTGAGCGACGCCGCACTGGTGAACGCGGTGATGACGGCGACCGAGGCCAAGGTGCAGGCGCTGCTGGACGCGGGACTCGACTGCTCGGGCACCCCCACCGACGCCGTGTGCGTCGCCGCCCGCGCGCCGCGCGGCGCCGAGGGCACGCACTCCTTCGCCGGTCCCCGTTCCGAATGGGGCGCCCGGCTGGCCCGCGCCGTCCACCGGGCCGTGGGCGCGGCCCTGCCCGCCCCCGGCTGAGCACGCGCCCCGCTACAACGACGTCCTGCGCCGCATCGCCATCGTCCGCAGGACCAGCGCCGCGGCCAGCAGCACCCAGGCCACGGCGCTGTACGCCCACGCGGTCGCGCCCCGGGCGAGATCGACGACGGTCCACACCGCCCACAGGGCGAGCACGACGCACAGCGCGGTCCAGGCGATGTCGGACAGGCGGGTGCGCAACTGGGCGCGCTGCCGTGTGCCCGGTTCCAGGTCGCCGAGATCGGTGTCGGCGGGCGTCTGCCGCTCGTCCATGGCGGACTCCTCACGGAGGTCGTAGGGATGTGAACTCCGGTTACCCGCGATGGGGTTGGGCAAGCGGGCCGGCACACGCGCACGTCGGGGGCGGCCCCGGCCGGGCCGCCCCCGCGTGTGTCATCGGGCCGTCAGCGCGCGGAGGTCTTCTCCAGCGCCTTGTCGAGGGCCGCCTTGAAGCCGTTGACCCACAGCTGGTTCACCCGGCTGCGCTCGGCGGCGTTCGGGTAGGCGTTGGTGCACGACGGGCCGGGGCCGCCGCCGGACATCAGCTCGCTGCACGGCCCCGAGTAGTGGTCCGGCAGGCCGAGCACATGCCCGGTCTCGTGCGCGGTCACCCGCGTCGAGTCGTACTGCTGGTTCTGCCGGTAGTCGAGGAAGATGTACCCGTTGCCGTGACCGTCCGTCGAGGCGTACGAGCCGCGCGAGTCGTTGCCCTCGTAGTACGCGAAGTCGGCGCCGGAACTTCTCTCCGCGAGGCGCACGTTGGACACCGAGCCGTTCCAGATCTGGGTGGAACGGGATATCTGCGAGCGGAAGCTCGGTGCGTTGGCGGCGCTGTAGTAGACGGTGACGGCAGCCGCCGACGACGGACTGGCGGCGCGCTTCTCGGCCACGGACTTGATGACCGCTTCGAAGAACGCCCGGTTCGCCGCCGCGTCCTCGCCCGCGCCGGCCGAGGGCTCGAAGCCCAGGTGAGCGGCGTGCGACGGCTCCTGGGGAGTGGCAGCCGTCGCGGCGGGAGCGGTACCGAGCAGGGCCGCCGTCAGGCCGAGACCGGCCGCGGTGGACAGAAGGGGCATGCTGATGCGCATCGATGACTCCTAGAGTGGGGGAGTGGGGAGAAGTCGTCACCGGTGAGTGTGGAGCGCCCATGAGCCCGCTGTGATGATGGCAACCGGTGATAGGCCCGGGCTATCACCGTTCACCGCGAGGTGGGCGCGGCTTGGGCCGGAGTGCAGAACTCGCCCTGATCCGCCGCGTTTTGTTCACCTGGCGCAACCAACTGTTCCGCCCTACGCTCCCAGCATGGAGCTCGAGGTGAGGCACCTACGCGCGCTGTGCGCCATCGCCGACGCCGGCAGCCTGCACCGGGCGGCGCGTCAACTCGGCGTCAGCCAGCCCACGTTGAGCACCCAGTTGAGCCGCATCGAACAGGCCCTGGGCGGGCCCCTGTTCGTCCGCGAACGCACCGGCTGCCGCCCGACCCCGCTCGGCCGCTCCGTCCTCGGCCGGGCCCGTCCGCTGCTGACCGACATGAGCACCCTGGTCCGGGAGGCCCGCGCCGCCGCGGCCGGCGGCGACAGCAGGCTGCGGGTCGGCTCCACCGCCAGCCGCGCCCTGGCCGGCTGGCTGCGCCGGCTCAGACGCCCGGGCCTTGAGCCCACCCTCCAGATGGACGTCTCCGCCAACGCACTGCTGCGCCGGGTGACCGAGGGACAGCTCGACGTCGCCTTCGTGCACGAGGTCGAGGGCAGCGCCCTGCACGTCCCCGAGGGCCTGCGCCTGCGCGTCCTCGTCGAGCGCGAACCCCAGTTCGTCATGTTGCCCGCCGACCACCCCGCGGCCACCCGCCCGGTCGTCAGCCTCGCCGATCTGGCCGACGACCGCTGGATGGTCGACCCCACCGTCGACGGCGAGTGGGACGGTGTGCACCGCATGCTGCGCGCCGTCGGCCTCAACCCCCGTGTCCTGCACGGGGACTACCACACCGCCGCATCCCTCGTCGCCACCGGCGAGGTCGTGACCGTCTGCCAGCCCAGCTCCCAGTCCCGTCCCGACATGGCGGTGCGGCGCCTTTCCGGCGACCCCATCGGCGTACGCCTGCTGCTGGCCGCGCGCACCCGGGCCGAGCTGGACGCGGTCTTCCCGGCGCTGGAGGAGGCGTACTGGGAGGTGGCCCGCCAGTCCACCGCGTACCGGGAGTGGCTGGAGGGCGCGGGGGTCCGGATGCTGCCCCGGCGCCCGCTGAGCGGGGGCGGCGCCGACCGGGTCGAGTTCGTCCGGGCCCGCTGAGCCCGCGATCCGGCCGATGGAGTGATTTTCCTACGGGCCCGGTGTGTCCGAGTGACGGAGTGGTTACCGAGAGCATCATGAGCTCTGCACGACGACTTCCGCCGCTGCGTTCGCTGGCCGTGATGGGTGCCCTGGGCACCTCCGTTCTGCTGCTGACCGCCTGTACGAACGCCGATACGACACGTTCGAGCGTCGCGGAGGCGGCCCAGACCACGTCTCCGACCGCGACCGCGTCCCCCACCGCGTCCCCCACCGGGTCTCCCTCGCTGAACGAGGACCAGACCGAGCGGAGGGACCTCGTCTCCGCGGCCAAGGTCACCTGGGACAAGGCCGCCGACACCGCTGTCAAGGAGGTTCCCGAGGGCAAGCTCGTGGACCTCGAACTCAAGCGCACCGAGGCCGACGCCACCGCATCGCCGACCGGTTCCCCGAGCCCCAGCATGCCGAACCCGGCGCCCAGTCAGGGCGCGCCGGAATGGGAGGCCAAGGTCGCCGAGACCGACGGCACCGTGCACCGCGTCGACATCGACGCGGTCAGCGGCAAAGTCTTCCGCATCCAGGCCGACCCGGACCAGGACGCCGACGACAAGCAGCAGACGGCCGACTGGCTGGGCCAGGCCAAGCAGTCGCCGCAGCAGGCGGTCGAGGCGGCCACCGGCGCGGCCGAGGGCACCGTCACCCACGTCGAACTGGGCGAAAACGACAACCAGCAGGTCATCTGGGCCGTCGACGTGGTGTCCACGGACACCTGGGACAAGACCACCGTCGACGTCGACGCGGCGAACGGCGAGGTCCTGCGCGAGAACGCCGACACCGACTGAGCGACCGTGCACCGGACGCCGACGGGAGCAGCGGGTCACCTGACCCGCTGCTCCCGTCGCGTGTGCCGTGCACCGTCACCCCGCGGGCGCGGCGTCCTGAGCCGGGTCGTTCCCCCGGACGCGGGGCAGCGTCATGACGGCCAGGAAGCCGAGGACCGCGACCGCGGCGAAGAAGTAGAAGCCCCACGGGTGACCGATCCCCGAGGCGACCAGCGCGCCGGTGATCGACGGGCCCACGATCGAGCCGATCCGGCCGATCCCGGACGCGGAACCGAGCGCGGTGCTCCGCACGGACGCCGGGTAGAAGCTCGTCACGTAGGCGTAGACGAGCACCATGGCCGAGAAGACGAACACGCCGGTGAGGAAGACGACGACGTTGAGCATCAGGTCGCTCTCCATGCGGATGCTCAGACACCCCAGCATCACCACCGAGACCGCGAACCAGACCATGGTGGTGCCCTTGATGCCCCGCCGGTCCGCGACGAACCCGCCGAGGACCAGGCCGACGACGCCGCCGACATTGAGCACGAGGAGCTGGGTGACGGCGGTCGGCACGGGGTAGCCGGCGTCGTTCATCAGCTTCGGCAGCCAGGTGTTGAGGCCGTAGACCAGCAGCAGGCCCATGAACGACGCGACCCAGATGCCGACGCCGGCCCGCAGGTAGGCCGGTTTGAGCAGCTCGGTGAAGGACAGCCGCCGGGCCCCGTCCTGCTTGGCCCGGACGAACGCCTCCGACTCCGGCAGCTTGAACCACTGGACGACGGCGATCACGAGGCCGACGACGCCGAGCAGGTAGAAGAGGATCTCCCAGTCGTCGGCCACCTGGAGGGCCAGCAACGAGGTGATCACCGCACCGGTGTGGTAGCCGGTCATCGTCAGGGTGCTGGCCCGCGCCCGGCGGCCGGCGGGCATGTGTTCGGCCATCATCGTCAGCGAGACCGGCATGCAGGCGCCCAGGCCCAGACCGGCGAGGAGGCGCAGCGCGGCGAACATCGCGACGGAGTCCGCCAGCGGCACCACGACGGTGAGGACCGAGAAGAGCACGACCGAGCCGATGAGCAGCCGGCGGCGCCCCAGCCGGTCGGCCAGCGGACCGACGCAGACCGCGCCGATGGCGACGCCGACGAGCGACAGCGTCGCGATGGTGGTCGCGTCGCCCGCGGTCATGCCGAGGTGATGGGTCTTGAGCAGGGTGGGGATGATGGCGCCGAGGACGACGAGGTCGTAACCCTCCAGCAGGACGGTGATCCAGCAGAGGACCACCGTCCAGGAGCTGTTGCCGGCGCGGCCGGCCTGTGCGGGCGCGTCGGACGTGGTGGCGGAAGCCATGGTGACTCTCCCCCCGGGGGACGGGTGTGAGTGAGCGGAGCCGGAACGGCCGGGGCGGCCGGCGGATCAGAACGGGTAGTCGGCGATGTCCGGGCGGACCGTCACCCACTGGGTCTCCGTGAACGCCTCGACGTTGGCCGCGGCGCCGCCGAAACGGGAGCCGGTGCCCGAGGACTTGACCCCGCCGAAGGGGGCGTTGGGCTCGTCGCTCACGGTCTGCTCGTTGATGTGCACCTTGCCGGAGTCGATCCGGTCGGCCAGCTTCATCGCCGTACCGACGTCGCCGAGGATGCCGACCGACAGCCCGAACTCGCAGTCGTTGACGATGCGCGCGGCCTCCTCCAGCGTGGAGAAGGCGATGACCGGCGCGACGGGGCCGAAGATCTCCTCGCGCCACGCGGGCATGTCGGTCGTCAGACCCGTGAGGACGGTGGCGCGGTAACCGGCGCCGTCGGTCTCGCCGCCCGCGGCGACCTTCGCGCCGGCCGCGACGCTGTCGGTGACGATGCCGTGCACCCGCTCCAGCTGACGGCGGTCGATCAGCGGGCCGAGCGCCACGTCCTCGCGGGCCGGGTCGCCGACCGGCAGGGCGTCGGCCTTCGCGGCGAGCGCGGCGGTGTACTCCTCCACCAGCGACTCGTGCACGATGTGCCGGCCGGTCGTCATGCAGATCTGCCCCTGGTGCAGGTAGGACCCGAACGCGCCCGCCGAGGCCGCCTTCGGCACGTCCGCGCCGGGCAGCACGACCAGCGCGTTGTTCCCGCCGAGTTCCAGGTGGGCCCGCTTCAGCAGCCGCCCGGCCCGCTCACCGATCGCCCGCCCGACCGGTGTGGAGCCGGTGAAGGAGACGACCCGCACCTCCGGCGCCTCGACGACCGCCTGTCCGACCTCGCCGTCGCCGGGCAGCAGGTGCAGGACACCGGCGGGCAGCCCGGCCTCCTCGAAGATCCGGGCGATGACCACGCCGCCGCCGACCGCGGTCCGAGGGTCGGGCTTGAGCAGCACGGCGTTGCCCAGGGCCAGCGCCGGCGCGACGGATCGCAGCCCCAGGATGAGCGGGAAGTTGAAGGGCGCGATCACGCTCACGACACCGGCCGGGCGGCGGCGGGCGAGCGACCAGCGGGCCTCCTGTGAGGTGAGCACCTCGCCCTGCGGGTGCGTCGGCAGACCCGCGCACTCGAAGCACTCGCCGATGGCGAGCCCCACCTCGAAGGCGGCCTTGGACCGCACCGAGCCGCCCTCGCGCACCAGCCAGTCCTCGATCTCGGCGGCGTGCTCGGTGAACAGCTCACCCGCGCGCCGCAGCACGGCGGCCCGCTCCTGCGGTTCGGTCGCCGCCCAGGCGCGCTGGGCCTCGGCGGCCCGGGTGGCGGCACGGCCCACGTCCTCGGCCGTGGCCAGCCCGACCGTGCCGAGCCGGTCGCCGGTGGCCGGCTCGGTCACCGGATGCCCGACCGGGGAGTCCTGCCAGCCGTCGCTGTAGAACTTCCGGCCCCAGACGTCGCTGTCCAGGAGTGTCATCGTGTCCCTTTCCTCGTGCTCTTCGTGCGCGTTCTCGGGATGCCCGGAACGCCGGTGCGGTCAGGAGGGCGTGGTGAGCGCCGTGTCCACCTGGATCAGCCGGGGCCCGGCCGCCGGTTCGGCGAGGACGGCGCGCAGCTCATCGGCGTCCTCGACGTGCCGGGCGGCGACGCCGTAGCCCTCGGCGATACGCGTGAAGTCCAGCCCCGGGATGTCGAGGCCGGGGGCGTCCGGCACGCCGAGCAGCCCGCCGAACCAGCGCAGCGCCCCGTACGTGCCGTTGCGCAGCAGCACGACGGTCAGCGGAACCCGGTGCTGGGCCGCCGTCCACAGGGCGGTGATGCCGTAGTTGGCCGAGCCGTCGCCGACCACCGCCACGACCGGGCGGTCGGGCCGGGCCATCGCGACCCCCACCGCGCCGGGCAGGCCGAAGCCGAGGCCGCCGGCTGCCGGGAAGTAGTAGGAGCCGGGCCGGCGCAGATCCATCTGGCGCCACCAGGCCGCGTTGGTCGACGTCGACTCGACGACGTACGCCGTGTCCTCGGGCAGTTCGTCGCGCAGGGCGGCGAAGACCTGCTCGGGGTGGAGACCGGGACCCTCGGCGGTGAGCGGTGCGGGCGCCGGCCGGTAGGGCGCCGCGGGCCTCGCGGGTGCGTCCAGCGACTTCAGGAGCAGGTCGACGACGGCCGAGGGGTCGGCGACCAGGGCCTCGCCCATCGGCGCCCGCGCGGCGGCCGACGCGTCCCCGGTCACCTGGATCAGCCGGGTGCCCTCGGGAAGGTAGGCGCCGGGGACGTGCTCGTGGTAGCGGAAGACCGGCGCGCCCAGCACGAGCACGAGGTCGTGGCCCTCGAACGCCGCCGAGACCGGCGCGATCCCGGCGGGCAGCACCCCCTGGAACTGCGGGTGCCGGTTGGGAAAGGGCAGCCGGAACAGCGAGGGGGCCGCCCAGACCGGAGCGCCAAGACGCTCGGCCAGCCGGACCGCGTCGTCGAACAGGCCGTCGGAGTCGATGTCGCCGCCCAGCACGAGGGCGGGGCGCCGGGCGGCGGCGACCCGCTCGACGAGCCGGTGACCCTGCCCGGCGGCGGGCACGGCGGCCAGCTCGACCCTCCGGTCCAGCACCGCCTTCGCGTTGTCGCCGGCCTCGGCCGACCAGTCGTCGTACGGCACCGAGAGGTAGGTCGGCCGCCGCTGGAGCCGCGCCTCGAAGACGGCCTGGGCGAGGGCGCGCGGCACGTCCTCGGCGCACGCCGGTTCCGCCGCCCAGCCCACCAGCGGCTTCATCAGGGCGGGGGCGTCGACGCTGGCCAGGTTGGCCTCCGGGCCGATCGCGGGCCTGACCTGCTGGCCGGCCACTACCACCAGGGGGGTGCGCGCGGCCACCGCGTTCGTCAGCGCGCCCATCGCGTTGCCGGAACCGGAGGCGGCGTGCAGGTTGACCAGGACCGGCCGTCCGGTCGCCTGGGCGTACCCGTCGGCCATCCCGACGACGGCGCCCTCGTGCAGACCGAGGACGTAGCGGAAACCGTCGGGAAGTCCGGCGAGGAAGGGCAGCTCGTTGGAGCCCGGATTGCCGAAGACGGTGGTGAGTCCCTGGCGCTCCAGGAAATCGTGGGAGACACGACGCACGGATGACACGGACGTTCCTTTCGAAGTGACGTCCGACACGCTAGGCACCCCGCGACATGGGCACCAATAGATGTTTCGGTGCCACGATATAGAGTCCATCGATATGGGCACCTTCGATCTCAACCTCGCCCGGGTCTTCGTGCTCCTGTACGAGACCGGCAGCGTCACGGCCACCGCCGAGACGCTCCACGTCACGCAGCCCACCGTCAGCTACAGCCTGGGCAAGCTCCGGCGCCACTTCGACGACGAGCTGTTCCGCCGCAACGGGCGCGGACTGACGCCCACGGCCGGCGCCCGGCGGCTGTACGAGCCGCTCCAGCGAGCCCTGGCGGAGATCGACGGGACGGTCCGGCAGGGCGACGTGTTCGACCCCGCCACCATGTCCGGGCGCTTCACCATCGCGTTGTCCGACCTCGGCGAGGCGACGCTGCTGCCGAGGCTCCTCGCCGCCGCGCGCGAGCGGGCGCCGGGCGTGTCGTTCACCGTCCGGCCCTTCGACGTGGAGGACGCCGAGAGCCAGCTGCGCCGCGGCGACCTCGACGTGTTCGTGGCCACCCCGGTGATCACCTCGCACCTGACCGTGCGGGTCCCGCTCTTCCGGGAGCGCTACGTCCTCATGGTCGCCGCGGACCATCCGCGCATCCGGGGCGACGCGGCCACGCTGGCCGACCTCGCCGCCGAGCACCACGCGACGGTGTTCGGGCCGAGCGGGCACGTCGCGCCCCGGGCGGTGCTGGCCGCGCACGGACTCCTGGAACGGGTCGCCGTGGACGCCACCCGCTTCTCGATGCTGCCCTACCTGCTGGAGCAGACCGATCTCGTCGCCATTGTCCCCGAGTTCGTCGGCGAGGTCTTCACCGCCTCGCACCGGGTGCGCCTGGTGCGCCTGCCGTTCGAGACCGAGCCGATCGAGATCGCCCTGTACGCGCGGCACGAGTCCTCACGCGCTCCCGCGCAGCGTTGGCTCGTCCAGTTCATGGCGGAGGTACTGGGTGAACAGGTGAGCCCGGCCCAACTGCCGCCCACCGCCGCAAGCTGAGACCACGGGCCGCGCGAACTGCGGGTGTTTGCGCTCGCGGTGAGGGGCAAAGCGGTGTCCATGAGCGATCCGAACAAGGACACGAACAAGAAGCCCACCACTACGCGGACCGCCGAGGCCAAGGCCGAGAGCGCCGCCAAGAAGGCGACCGCCCCGGCCTCCCGGGCGACACACGCCGCCGCCGACAAGGCGGGTGACGCCGCGTCGGCCGCCAAGGCCGGTGCCCAGCGTTCCGCCCAGGCCGCGAACGGTGCCGTGCAGACGGCCGCCAAGGGTGTCGAGGCGGGCCGTCAGGCCGTCATCACCACCTCGGGCCAGGTCGCGGCCGGCGCGAAGACCGCCTGGACGGTCATCGCCCACCGCAAGCTCGTCGCGGCGGGCGTCGGCGCCGGCATCACCGCCCTGAGCGCGGCGTCGTACGCGGTGGGCCGGCGATCGGGCCGCCACACCCAGGGCCCCCTCACCCGTCTCACCGGAGGCCGGATCTGACGCCCTTACCGGACGGCCCCGGCCGGAACGCACGGCGCCGCTCCCCGGACAGGGGAAGATGGGACCGCGAGCGAAGTCCCTACCGATGCGGAGGAGTGGGCGCATGCAGCACGACCGAGCCGGGAAGCCGGCCGGCCCCGAGGACCTGATCGACGTCGCCCGGCTGGTGACGGCGTACTACACCCTGCACCCGGACCCGTCGGAGCCCGCCCAGCGCGTGGCCTTCGGCACGTCCGGGCACCGGGGGTCGTCCCTCGCGACGGCGTTCAACGAGGACCACATCGCCGCCACCAGCCAGGCCATCTGCGAGTACCGCTCCGCACAGGGCACCGACGGTCCGCTCTTCCTTGGCGCCGACACCCACGCCCTGTCCGAGCCCGCCAGGGTCACCGCGCTCGAGGTGTTCGCCGCCAACGACGTGACGGTCCTCGTGGACACCGGGGACGGCTACACCCCCACCCCCGCGGTGTCGCACGCCATCCTCACCCACAACCGGGGCCGCGACTCGGGCCTCGCGGACGGCGTGGTCGTCACCCCCTCGCACAACCCGCCCGCCGACGGCGGCTTCAAGTACAACCCGCCGAACGGCGGACCGGCCGGTTCGGACGCCACCTCCTGGATCCAGGACCGGGCCAACGAGATCATCGCGGCCGGCCTGAAGGACGTACGGCGCATCCCCTACGCCCGGGCGCTCGCCGCCCCCGGCACCGGACGCTACGACTTCCTCGACCGCTACGTCTCCGACCTGCCGGCCGTCCTCGACCTCGACGCGATCCGCTCGGCCGGGGTACGGATCGGCGCCGACCCGCTGGGCGGCGCCTCCGTCGCGTACTGGGGCCGGATCGCCGAGCACCACCGCCTCGACCTGACCGTGGTCAATCCGCTGACCGACCCGACCTGGCGGTTCATGACGCTGGACTGGGACGGCAGGATCCGCATGGACTGCTCGTCGCCCCACGCGATGGCCTCCCTCATCGAGAAGCGCGACCGCTTCGCCATCGCGACGGGCAACGACGCCGACGCCGACCGGCACGGCATCGTCACCCCCGACGGCGGCCTGATGAACCCCAACCACTACCTCGCCACCGCCATCGCCTACCTCTACGCCCACCGCACCGAGTGGCCCGCCGACGCGGGGGTGGGCAAGACACTGGTCTCCTCCGGCATGATCGACCGGGTCGCCGGCGACCTCGGCCGGCGGCTGGTCGAGGTCCCGGTGGGCTTCAAGTGGTTCGTCGGCGGTCTCCTCGACGGCTCCCTCGGCTTCGGCGGGGAGGAGTCCGCGGGGGCGTCCTTCCTGCGCCGGGACGGCTCGGTGTGGACCACCGACAAGGACGGCATCATCCTCGCGCTGCTCGCCTCCGAGATCACCGCCGTCACCGGCCGGAGCCCCTCCGAGCACTACGCCGCGCTCACCGCCCGCTTCGGCGAACCGGCCTACGCCCGCATCGACGCCCCCGCCACCCGCGAGGAGAAGGCCCGGCTGGCCCGGCTGTCCCCGGCCGAGGTCACCGCCGACACCCTCGCCGGCGAGCCGGTGACCGCAGTCCTCACCGAGGCACCGGGCAACGGCGCGCCCATCGGCGGCATCAAGGTGACCACCGAGAACGCGTGGTTCGCGGCCCGCCCCTCCGGCACCGAGGACGTCTACAAGATCTACGGGGAGTCGTTCCTCGGCGCCGACCACCTCCGGCAGGTGCAGGACGAGGCCAAGCTCGTCGTGCTCGGCGCCCTGGGCGGCTGAGACCTCACCTCCGGGCGGCTCCGCCCTGCGCCCCGCGGCGCAGGGCCCAGGCCGGTGACCAGACCTCCGTGTCGAGCCGGACGGACGGGCGCGAGACGAGGTACGCGTGCAGCGCGGCCAGCCCCGGATGCGCGTTGTCGGTGTGCTTGAGCAGGCAGTGCGGATAGACCGGCGCCGGGTCGCGCACCGGGATGCGCCGCAGGTCGTGGCCGGCCGGCCAGACCAGGGGCGTGTGCTCGCTGAGGAAGGTCGACACCGTCGACGACTCGGAGATCGTGTCCAGGAGGGCCTCGACGCCGAAGTTCGGGCCGATCGCGTCCACGGTGAACCCGAACTCGGCCGCGAACGCGTCGTAGTACGCCGACCACTCGGTGCCCGGGACGTTCCCGGGCATCCAGACGCGCTGCCCGGCGAGCTGCCCCGAGGTCACCGACCGTGCCGTCGCGAACGGGTGGGCGGGCCCGGTGAACAGCTGCAGCGGCTCGTCGAAGACCGGCGTGGCCTCGATGCCGTCGGGCAGCCGCTGCCCCGGCATGGTGACGCAGCGGAACGACGCGTCGATGGCCCCGGACCCGATGGCGGCCACGGCGGTGGGCGCGTCGGGGAGGGTGACCACGTCGAGGTCGACGTCGGGACGGGCGCGGTGGAAGTCGCGCAGCAGACCGGCCGTCGCGGCCCGTCTGCCGAGCACGTCCACCCGCAGCGGACGGCGCCCCGGCCGCACCGAGGCGACGGCCCGCTCCTCGGCGTCCAGCAGCGCCCGGGCGTGCGGCAGGAACGCCTGCCCGTCGATCGTGAGCCGGGCCCCCCGCGCGGTCCGGGTGAACAACGTCACCCCCAGGTCCTTCTCCAGCGCGGCGACCCGCTTGGACACGGCCTGCTGGGTGACGGCCAGCCGGGCGGCGGCGACCTGGAACTGCCCCGCCTCGGCGACGGCGACGAAGGTGCGTACGGCGCTGAGATCCACGACGGCCATCGTACGAGCGTGGCGCCGCTGCCACCCTGTGGTCGCTGCGGCCGGTGATGTTTCACCGTTTCCTGGGTAGACGGGCTGGCGTAGCGGTCAAGGCTCAGGAAGAGGGCGGATCGGATGGACGGGGCTGCCCGGCATGAGGACCGGCGAAGTGAGCCGGTCAAGGTTTCGGCGGAGTACGAGGGCATTCCCGGCGACATCGCCCGGGGGCGCGAGCTGGCCCGGAGTTTTCTCGCCCGGGTGCGGGCCGTGCAGGACCGAGCGGTGTCCGACCGCGCGGCGGACCTGGTGCAGCTCGTGGTCAGCGAGCTGCTGACGAACGCCTGCAAGTACGCGCCCGGCCCCTCGCTGGTCGACCTGGAGCTGGCCGACGGCCTGGTCGAGGTCACCGTGTGGGACAGCGAACCCGTGCTGCCGGTCGCCGAGGCCACCGACCCCGGCCGCGTCGGCCGGCACGGGCTGGAGATCGTCATGGCCGTGTGCCACAGCTTCGAGGTGCACCGGGAACCCGTCGGCAAGCGCATGCGGGCCGCGGTGATGCTCACCGACGACCTCAACGGCACCGCCCTCGGGCGCCCCTCCTGAGCCGCCGCCCGGTGAGCGGGTCGGACCGGCGGAGTAGCCCTGGTGGGTGACGTCGTGTCACCGGGTCCGGAAAGTCCATCAACTGCCCTGATCTCGGGGCGCTTTGCATGCTCCTGCAGGCCCTCGCGAGAGTCCGGCGTTCACCCGGCTGAGCGCCTTGAGTGGTGCGAGTCGGACGGCTGGCTGACGGTGATTCACGTCGGGGCCGGGTCACCTCAGCTGACGAAGCACCAGCTGCCCGGCCGTGACGGAAGGAACCAGAGATGCGTTCTGCTCGCATGCTCCTGACCACGGCGGCCGCGTCGGCCGTCGTCGTCCTCGGTGCCCCCGGCGCCTACGCGGCCTCCGCGGGCGACTGGGACCACGACGACTCTTCCTACAGCAAGGAGCACGACAACGGAAGCAAGCACGAGAAGCCGCACGGCGGTATGCACACGGGTGGCGGCGCGCTGACCGCGGTGAACGAGGGCGGCTGGGACGGCGGCGAGTCCAAGAAGGACGACGGCGAGAAGTCCTGGGAGGGCGGCAAGCACGAGAAGCCGCACGGCGGTATGCACACCGGCGGCGGCGCGCTCACCGCGGTGAACGAATGGGACGGCGGCGAGTCCAAGAAGGACGAGGGCTCCGAGTACAAGCAGGACGAGGGCGAGAAGTCCTGGGGCGGCGGCGACCACGAGAAGCCGCGCGGCGGTATGCACACGGGCGGCGGCGGCCTCGACACGCCGACCACCACCGCGGGCGGCCTCGCCGTCCTGGGCGTGGCCGGCGCCGGCCTGTACGCCGTCCGACGCAAGAAGTCGGTCAACGGAATGGCCTGAGCCGTGCCGGGCGCGATAGCGGCCGGGCCGCCACCAGGAACCCCGTGGCGGCCCGGCTCGCTTTCCCCCTCCGTGTCCGCCCTGCCGCCGTGCCCTACCGAGGTGGTCCTCGATGACAGTCCCTCCTCCGCCCCCCGCCGCCGACGAGAAGCCGCCGACCGGGCAGGGATCCCGCCCCGGCCTGATGGTGCTGTGCGGCGTGGCCCTGCTGATCCTGGCGGTCAGCCTGATCGGCGGCAACGACACGTCGACCGACTCGTCCCGCCCCCCACTGCCCGCCCAGCCCGCAGCGTCGGCCTCGCCCAAGGCCGGCCCGTCCGCGACCGGGCAGTCCGCGACCGGCCCGTCCCGCACCCGCCCGGCCGGACCGGTGCTGCCCCGGTCGAAGCCGGTGCGGCTACTGATCCCGGAGATCTCCGTCGACGCTCCCTTCACCGACCTCGCCATCGGCGCGGGCGGACAGCTCGAGCCCCCGCCGGCCGCCGACACCAACCTCGTCGGCTGGTACGCCAAGGGCGTCTCCCCCGGGGAGCGGGGCACCTCGATCATCGCCGGGCACGTGGACACCAAGACGTCCGCCGCGGTCTTCGCCCGCCTGGGCCAACTGGACGAGGGAGACGTCTTCCACGTCCGGCGGGCCGACGGACGCAAGGCGACCTTCGAGGTCGACGGCCTGGAGACCTTCGCCAAGGACGAGTTCCCCAGCAAGCGTGTGTACGGGGACACCGACCGGCCCGAGGTACGGCTCATCACCTGCGCGGGCGACTACGACCGCAAGGCCAAGGACTACACGGACAACCTGGTCGTCTTCGCCCACCTCACCTGAGCCCGCGCGGGTCACCCGCGCAGGGCACACGAGTCGCGCGCCGTCGGGGCCGGGCGGAAGATCGTCAGACACGCCGGCGTCGCAGCGTCACTCGCGACGTACAGTTCCGCCTCCGCGAAGGAGAGTGCGCAGGATGACCATCACGACCACCCCTGCTTCCGACCCGTCGGCACGTCAGGTGTCGCACCAGGTCTCCCAGTCCGTGTTCGACGGCTCCCGCCTCCGGGTGGTCCTGCTGGTGGAGGTCTACGACGGGGCCCAGCAGCAGTTCCTGGAGACGTACGAGAACCTGCGCAGCCACGTCGAGTCCGTCCCCGGGCACATCGGCGAGCAGTTGTGCCAGTCCATCGAGAACCCCTCGCAGTGGCTCATCACCAGCGAGTGGGAGAGCGCCCCGCCGTTCCTGAACTGGGTGAGCAGTGAGGAGCACGTGCGGATGGTCAAGCCGCTGCACAAATGCGTCCGGCACACCCGGTCGCTCCGTTTCCACGTGGTCCGCGAGACCGGCCGGCCGGCGGCGGGCGCCGAACCCGGCCGGGGCGGGCTCCAGTCGGCGCCCCGGATCGGTGACGGCGTGATCCGGCACGCCCTCACCTTCACGGTGAAGCCCGGCAGCGAGGAGACGGTCGCCGGGATCCTCGCCGACTACGCCTCGCCCGAGCCGCGCGTCGACGACACCACGCGCCTGTGCCGTACGTCCCTGTTCCTGCACGGCAACCGGGTGGTGCGGGCCATCGAGGTGCGCGGCGACCTGCTCGCGGCCCTGCGGCACGTGGCCGCGCAGCCCGAGGTGCGGGCCGTCGAGGAGGCCCTCAACCCCTATCTGGAGCAGGACCGGGATCTCGGCGATCCGGAGTCCGCGCGGGTGTTCTACACGCGGGCGGCGCTGCCCGCCGTGCACCACGTGACGGCGGCGGAGCGGGACCCGGCGGCACAGCGCCACGCGCTGTCGTACCCGGCCCGGCCGGGGCAGGGCATGCGGCTGGCGCAACTCCTCGCCGAGCGCGACGAGGCGGCGGCCGACGACCCGCGCAGCCCGGTGCTGTCCAGCACCGTCTTCCAGCGGGACGAGATCGTGGTGCGGCTGGTCGATGTGCGCGGCGACCTCCGGTCCGGCGACCCCGCGGTCACTCTCGGCCTCCCCGACCCCGCCGCGGTCACCGAACTGACCACCCTGCTGGACGGTCCGGACCGGCCGGGCGACGCACTCGTCCGGGCCCTGGAGGGCGCCCGGATGGAACCGGTCACCGACCGGCGCGCGCCCGACGCCTGAACCGGCGCCGGACGCCGCGGACACGCGACGGCCGCCGGACCGCTACATGCC
>NZ_JBHYJX010000035.1:0-90693 GCF_042740985.1 Streptomyces sp. NPDC058985
CGACCGATACCGGACCCTGTACGGGTGCGGACACTTCGACCACCGCGACCGCGGATGCTCACACCCCTTGAAAAACGACCCCATCCCACGAACCAGGGCAGTGGACCCCATGTTGCTGACTCCTTCACGACCGATGCTGACGGTTTGCTGGGAGTCGGAGGGCTGGCGTGCCGCTGACCTGCGGCTATGCGCGCAGGGCTCGATATGTTCTGGAACTGGATCGGACGGTCGCAGGAGGAGATCGAGCAGGCGCGGCGGGACTGGATGGAGGGGGTGCGGTTCGGGGAGGTCAAGGGGTACGACGGGGCTCCGCTGGCCGCGCCGGAGCTGCCGCCGTTGCCGTTGAAACCGCGAGGAAGAGTGCGCTGACTCGCGGAGACGCGTCGGCACTCGGGGCTGAGGGGCGGCGCTCACACCGCCGCGGGCGCCCGCGGCGCGGCACCGTCGGCGCCGGGCATCGGGAGGTCCGGCGCGGCGACCACCGGCGTGCGGGTACGTTCCGTTCCAGGGTCTTGGGACCGGCTGGGCAGCCGCAGGCCGCTGCCGGAGGTTGATTGAGTATCCGTGGATCCGCCTACCCGGATGTTCGCGGTCGCGCAGCCGTGGCTAGTTTCGGGTGTCGGCCTCCGGGCTCGCGGAACCGCCGGCAGTCGCTGGGGAATCTGCCTGTCCCGGTTGGCGGCGAAGTGCCCGGGCGTATGGAACGAGCCACGCATGTCGATCCCCGGCTGTCCCGAGCCGGACGGCATGGCGCGCCGGGTGGGCAGCGGTCGATCGGGCGTGCTCCGCGGCGCGCTCGACGCCGGAGGCTCCTCCAGACGCCCGGGCACGTACACCCTCGAATGGCAAAGGCGTACACGTCCGGCCGTTCGCCGACGGTGGGGCTGCCCGCCGTGGCCGACTCGCGGCGCGGGGTCGCGGTCCGTGCGAGTAGAGGCGGTGGACGTTCTGTTCCTGTGTATGTCCGATGATGTGATCGTCTTGGTACGGTGCGGCGATGAGCGAGGATGACGGCGTGACCGCTACGCGTGGTTTCGCTGGATCGCTCTTGACCCGCGTCCTCGCCGACGAGCGTGCCCAACCGGTGCTGCTGTTCGTGGAAGGCGCCGCCGGAGCGGGGAAGAGCCACCTGCTCCAGGAACTGGCCGGCCTGCCCGAGACGGCGGACGCGGCCCGGTCGTGGTGGCGGTGCGGTGCCGGCGACGGACCGCCGCACGAGGACGAGCACCCGGGCACACCGGCCCTCTGGCTCGTGGACGACGTCCACCGGGCGGACGTGGACGAACTGCGGCGCCTGCGGCAGATGCTGGAGGGACTGCGGCCGGGCTCGGCGGCCGCGGTGACCTACCGCCCCGAGGAACTGCCCGTACCCGGGCTGCCTCTGGGCGGCCCACCGATGATGTACCCGGCCCGCATGACCGTACTCCGGCACCGGCTCAGGCCCTGGGACGAGGCACGCGTGCGGCGGGCCGCCGTGCAGTCGCTGGGTGACGGTTGTTCGGCCGAAGCGGTGCGGAGACTGCACCAACTGACCGGCGGAGTGCCAAGGGTGGTCGTCGACCTCCTCACCGAACTGCGGGAACGACGGCCGGCGTTCGGCGGTACGGCGGTCGAAGTGCAGGCGGCCGGCGCGCCGGTCCGGCTGGCGGAGCTGGTGCTGTGCCGTACCCAGGCACTGGCTCCCGAGGACCGGCCGGTCGTCTGGGCGGCCGCCATCCTCGACGCACCCGTCGGCCGCGACGAACTGCTCGCCGTGTCGGGGCTCGGCCCCGTGCCGGGGAGGGCCGCGTTGCTGAGAGCCCTGGAGGGCGCGGCACTCGCGGAACTCGGCGAAGACCGCTACGGCTTCACCGTCCCCCTGGCCACGTCGGCCGTGCGAGCCTCCCTGCCCGGGCCCGTACGCCAGGACCTCCACCGGCGGGCGGCGAAAGCTCTTGGCCGCAGGCAGCCCGTCCCCTGGGCCGCCGTGGCCGGCCACCACAGGGCGGCCGGCGAGAGCCGCAGATGGATCAACGCGGTGGAGAAGGCCGCCGAGTCGGCGGCGGCCGCCAGCCGGCACCAGGAAGCCATCACGCTGTTGGAGCGGACGCTGGCCACCCCGGACCTCCCGCCCCAGGTCCGCGCCCGGCTGGCACCGCTGCTGGCCCGCAGCGCGGTCACCGGGCTGCGCTCGGACCAGACGGTGGAAGTCCTCGCGCAGCTCGTGCAGGACGGATCGCTTCCCGCGGCCGTACGCGGAGAACTGCGGCTCGACCTGGGGCTGATGCTGTGCAACCAGATGGGACGGTACCCCGAGGGCTGGCGGGCCCTGGAGACAGCCGCAGCCGAACTGCGCGAGGTACGCCCCGGCCTGGCCGCACGTGCCATGGGCGCCCTGTCCAGCCCCTTCTGGCCGGGCAACTCCATCGACATCCACCGGGAATGGCTGGTCAAGGCCATGGCCGCCGCGGACGCGAGCGGCGATGACGCGATGCGCACGGCCGTCCTGGCCAACAGGGTCGCCCTGGCGACGAGTTGCGCCGAGACGGACGCCTGGGAGCTGGTACGTCGGCTGCCCAGGGACACCACCGACACCGCCCGCGCCGGGCAGGCGGCACGCGGTCTGTGCAACGCCGCGGACTCCGCCGTGTGGCTCGGCCTGCACGAGCGCGCATCCGACCTGCTCGCGGAGGGCCGGGAGCTGTCCGCACGGAGCGGTGCGCCCTACTTCGAGCACAACGCGCTCGGCGCGCAGCTGCTCCAGGAATGGTGGACCGGCCAGTGGCCGGACCTGGCCAAGCGGTGCGAGGACTTCGTCGCGGCGACCGCCGACATGCCGCTCATCGCCTCCGACGCCTACGTCGTCCGCGGCCTGCTCGCCCTCGCCCAGGGCGACTGGGGGGAGGCCGCGTCCTGGCTCTCCCAGCGCGGGACGTTCGGCAGGGAGGATCTTCCCGTGCCCCTGGCCGCAACGGCGGCCGGCGCCCTGACCCGCCTCGCCCTGGCCCGGCAGGAGGTGCGGGCGGCGGCGGACGAGGCGCGTGCCGCTTGGTCCGTGGTGGCCGGTAAAGGGGTGTGGCCATGGGCCGCGGAACTCGCACCGTGGGCCGTGGAAGCACTGGTACGCGCGGGCGACGGCGTCACGGCGCAGGCCATGGTCGAGGACTTCGCCCAGGGCCTCGGCCCGGGCCGGGCACCGGCCGCCAGGGCCGCGCTGACCTGGAGCCGGGCCGTACTCGCCGAAACCACGGCGCCGTCCCGGGACCGTCGGGTCGGCCTGCTCCGGGCCGCAGAGCTGTACCGGGCGGCCTCGGCGGCCTATGGAGAGCTGCCCCGCCCCTACACGCAGACGTTGACGGCGGAGGGAGCCGCGCGCTGCGTGCTCGCGGCGCACACCGATGCCGGTCCCGGCCCGGCCGCGCCAAGTGAGCACACCGCCACGTCTCCGGAACCGGCGACCGGCGTCACCTTCGCCCTGACGGCGGTGGCCGAACTGGAGTCCTGCGCCCAGCGCTTCACCGAACTCGGTGCCGTCTGGGACGCGGCCCGCACCAGGGCGCTGCTGCGCACAAGGCAACCGGCCAGGAAGGGCCGGCCTCCCGGACGACCCTCGCACGCCGACGAGTTGTCCCCCCGGGAGTCGGAGGTCGCACAGCTCGCGGCCTCCGGACTGACCAACCGGGAGATCGCCGTGACCCTGCACCTCTCTCCCCGCACGGTGGAACAGCACATCGCCCGCGCCATGCGCAAGACCGGCGCGCTCTCCCGTCGTGACCTGGCCCGCCGACTGGAAGTGGGTCCCGAGACGGTGAGCGCCCCCTGGCCGGCCCGGGACGGTCGTTCCGTCAGGGCAAGTGAGATCTGCTGAGCCGAAGTCTTCCGTGCGGCCCCCATGCGTCCACGGTCGCGGCCGTCCAGTCGAGCACCCAGCCGGGGCGCAGCCCGAGAGCCGACCAACCGTCCGGCCGCCGGCCGGGGAGCGGGAGACCGCCCTGCTGCGCAGCGGTTGCCTCGTCACAGGTCTCGCGCGCGATACGGAGGGCTGTAGCCCAGGTGTCGGCCGTGCCGGTGAAGACGTGGAGTCCGCACTGCTCGGGCCGTACGGAGTTCCGGATGGGCACGTGGACCTCGAAATAGACGTCGGGCACGGCACCGGCTCCTTGTTCTTCGTTTCTGTGCGCTTTCTCAATGGGTCACATCAATGTAGGGAATGGCTCGCCTCCTGAATATCCGGTGCCGGGCATCACCTATACGTATCCGGTGCGCGGGGTTTTCTGCGTATCCGTGAAATCGTTGACCTGATACCACGGTGAACGCGGGTTCTCTATCCTTCCGCAACGGCCCACGGGGTTCCACCTGTTCAGCGGGGCGGCACGATTTCCGCTGAACAGATTTTCCGCCGCCGGCCTCTTGAATTTCCGTAAATCGCTGCGCAATAGTTCGGGTCCACGGCGGATTGCTGACCCGCCGTCAGGCAGGAACTACTCCTGTCCGGGGCGCGGTCGCGTTCCGGAGGTAAACCCCCCATTGGGTTCCTGTCTGTCACTCCGGAAGGAATCAACGTGCGCAACTCTCGTAAGTACCGCCTGACCGCGGTCTGTTTCGTGCTCTCGGCCTCCGCGGTTCTGGGAACCCAGACCGTGGCCCAGGCACAGGGCACGGACGCCACCCCCCACTACCAGCCCGAGATGGTCCGGGCGCTGGCCGCCTCGCTCGGAGTGAGTGAGGAGGCGGCGGCCGACCGTCTGGGCCGTCAGGACAAGCAGCAGGCCAAGCTCGCCGAGCTCGCCAGGAGAGGGATAGCCGGCGACGGGGCCTTCTTCGACGCCTCCGGCAAGCTGACCGTCAACGCCGCCGACAGCGCCGAGGCGGCGACGATCGAGAAGGCCGGCCTCGACGCCCGGGTGCCCGCGCGGGGCCGGGCCGCACTCGACGAGGTGAAGGCAGAACTGGACGCCTTCGCCGCCAGGAAGGTCCCGTCCGGAGTGGTCGCCTGGTCCGTGGACCTGGCCTCCGACAAGGTCACCGTCAAGGTCAACAACGACCGGGGAGCAGCCGCTCGGGCGTTCCTCGCCAAGGCCGCCGAGCACGGCTCCGCCGTCCGCATCGTGCGCGGCGAGGAGAAGGCCGAGGCCAAGGCGGCGATCTACCCCGGCAGCAAGATGACGTTCAACAACACCAGCCAGTGGTGTTCCGTCGGCTACGGGGCCCGCGACCGGTCGGGCAACCAGTACCTGGTGACCGCGGGACACTGCGTCACGAACACCCTGCGCTACGACGGGACGGCCTTCGCCAAGGGCTACAAGACCCGCTACGCCCTCGGCACCCGCAGCGTCGACATGGGCATCCTGACCGTCAACCCCGGCCACTCCATCACCACCAGCGTCGGCACCTGGGGCAACAGCAGCCCGGTCGCCGTCAAGGGCGGCAGCCGCGCCGCTTCCGGCGCCTCGGTCTGCAAGTCCGGCGCCACCACCGGCTGGACCTGCGGCACGATCGGCTCCTACAACAACACCGTCACCTACGTCGACCGCAACGGAGGCCCCGACACGGTCATCACCGGTCTGGCCACCTCCAGTGTCTGCGTCGAGGGCGGCGACAGCGGCGGTGCGTACATCTCCGGCAACCAGGCCCAGGGCATGACCTCCGGCGGCCCGATCGACCAGCAGTGCACCGGCGGGGTCTACTCCCGAGGCTCCTCGTACTTCCAGCCGCTCGACGATGCCCTCAACTACTACGGGCTGACGCTCAACTCCAACTGAGCGCATCCGTGGCAGGTTCGGCCGGGGCCGCTCGTGAGTCACTGACGAGCGGCCCCGGCTGCCGGCCGCGGGGGCCCCGTCAGCCCCGGGCGACGCGTCGGTAGCGGCTGACGGCCAGTGGCATGAAGAAGGCGATGATCGCGCAGGTGCTCAGCAGCGCGTAGGCGGTCGCGTGCTGGACCGGCCAGGAGTCCGGTGGGACGACGGCCGGCGGGGACTGGTTGCCGAAGAGCGAGCGGGCGGCCGTCGCGGTCGCGGAGACCGGGTTCCACTCGGCGACCGTGCGCAGCGGGCCGGGCATCGTGGTGACGGAGACGAAGGCGCCCGAGACGAAGGTGACGGGGAAGAGCCACACGAGCCCGGCGCTCTGCGCGACCTCGACGCTGCGCGCCATGAGGCCGATCGTCGCTCCGACCCAGGACATGGCGAAGGCGAAGAACAGGATCAGGGCATAGGCGGCCACGGCGTCCAGCACCGGCCCCTCGATCCGCCAGCCGACCAGGAGCCCGCACAGCGAGGTGACGGTGAGCGTGACGGCGCTCATCGTGAGGTCGGACAGGGTGCGGCCGAGGATCACGGAGCCGCGCGGCATGGGCAGCGCGCGGAAGCGGTCGACCATGCCCTTGTCCATGTCGGCGGCGAGCCCGATGGCCGTGAACGAGGCGTTGAAGGTGACCGCCTGGGCGAAGATCCCGCCCATCAGGAACGAGCGGTACTCGGCACCACCGAGGCTGCCGCCGAAGACGTAGGCGAGCAGCAGGACGAACATCAGCGGCTGGACGAGCGCGGCGATGACGGCCCCGGGCGTCCGCCGCAGGTTGAGCAGGTTGCGCTCCGCGATCAGCAGACCGTCGCGGATGGTGCCCACCGGTCCGCCCGGCTTCCGGGCCGTCGGGTTCAGCGTCGCCATGCGTGGGCTCCCTTCCGCCGTCCGAGGCGGCGCCGGGGCCCGGCCGTGTCCTGACCGCCGTGCTCGCGGTCGTGGTGCTCCGCGGGATCGTGTCCCCGTGTCCCGAGGTCCTCGGCGGAGCCGCCGGGCGCCCGTGGCCTGCCGGTGAGTGCCAGGAAGACATCGTCGAGGGTGGGGGGCGCGAGGGAGACGTCCCGCACGCCGAGGTCCGCCGTCTCCAGCGCGGAAAGGGCGCGCTGCAGCGCCGATGCGCCGTGGTCGGTGGCCACCGACACCTGGCCGGTGCGCGGGTCCGTCTCCGGCTGGTACGGGCCCAGGGCGGCGAGCACCCCGGCGATCGCGCCCGCGGTCCCCGGCACCGCCGGGCTCAGGGTGATCCGGTCCCCGCCCACGGCCTCCTTCAGCTCGCCCGCGGTGCCGCGGGCGATGACACGGCCGTGGTCGATGACGGCTATGGAGTCCGCCAGTTGATCTGCCTCCTCGAGGTACTGCGTGGTGAGCAGGACGGTGGTGCCGTCCGCCACCAGGTCCCGCACGGCCTGCCACGTGTCGGCGCGGCCACGTGGGTCGAGTCCGGTGGTGGGCTCGTCGAGGAAGACGACGGCCGGACGGGCGGTCAGGGCGCCCGCGAGATCCAGCCGGCGGCGCATGCCGCCGGAGAAGCCGCCGCTCGGCTGGTCCGCGGCGTCGGTGAGCGCGAACCGGTCGAGCAGGTCCCCCGCGCGGCGGCGGGCCGCCGCGCGGCTCATGCCGTACAGCCGGGCGACGAGGCAGAGGTTCTCGCGGGCGGTCAGGCGTTCGTCGACGGCGGCGAACTGGCCGGACAGACCGATGCGTTCACGCACGGCCTCGGGTTCGTCGCCGACGTCGTGTCCGGCGACCGCGGCCCGGCCTCCGTCCGGGCGGAGCAGCGTGGTGAGGATGCGCACGGTGGTGGTCTTGCCCGCGCCGTTGGGGCCGAGCAGGCCGAGCACGCTGCCCGCCGGGGCCCGCAGGTCGATGCCTGCGAGCGCCCGGCGGCCGCCGAAACTGCGGGTGAGGCCCTCGGCCACGATCGCGTCCCTTTCTCCGGGAGGTGCGGGCTCCCGAGCGGCGTACTCCTGCCGAGGCAGGGGCTGCCTGAGCGGGCCGAGGAGGTTCGCTCCGGGTGCGTTCATCGGGCGGCCAGCGCGCTGCGGGGGGTGAGGTCCGTCCAGTGGGCGTCCACATACGCGATGCACGCCTCGCGGGTGGCGGGCCCGTGCACGGGTCGCCAGCCCGCGGGTACGTCGGCGAACTCGGGCCACAGGGAGTGCTGGCCCTCGTCGTTGACCAGGACGCGGTGCTGGACGGCGGGGTCGTCGAAGGGGTTGGTCATGGTGAGGACGCTCTCCTGTGTCAGTGGGTGTGTGTGGTGGTGGGGGAGGGGGATGTCGGACTCCGGACGAGGCCGTCCGAGGGAGCCCTGGTCACGTGGCGCGGAGCGCCGCGTCGAGGACGGGGCCGATGACGGCCCGGGAGTCGGGACGGAGCATCTGGGCGTGCCCGCACGCCACGTCGTGCACCCGCAGGGTGCCGTCGAGGTACGGGGCCCACAGGCCGGGAGCAAGGCCGTTGGCCGGGTCCTCCTCCGTGGCGCGGAAGAAGAGCACGTCCCCGTGGAACGTCCGTGGGACGTACGGGCGCATGAGCCGGGCCTGGTCGGCGAAGTTGCCGACCATGGTCTCGATGGCCTCCGGCGGCAGCGCCCCGAGAGGGCTGCCGGTGTCGCGCAGCGCGTCCCGTACCGCTGCCGCGTCCAGTGGTGCGTCGGGGTCCCACGCGGACAGGTCGAGGCCGAGAGCGGTCAGCAGGGCGCGGAAGACGACCTCGCGTCCGGCGTCCTCCAGACCGTCGGCCGGGGGCACGGGGAAGGCGTCCATGACGGCCAGCAGGGCGACCTCCTCACCCGCCTCCTGGAGCTGGACGGCGATCTCCTGGACGACGTTGCCGCCGAAGGACCAGCCGAGCAGCCGGTAGGGGCCGTGCGGCTGCACCGTGCGCAGTTGGGCGATGTAGTGGGCCGCCATCGCCTCGATGCTGTCCGGGAACGGCCGCGTACCGTCCAGGTTCGGCGTCTGGAGTCCGTACACCGGCCGGTCGGCGATGTGCTGGAGCAGACCCGCGTAGGACCATGCCAGGCCGCCGGCCGGATGCACGCAGAACAGCGGCGGGAGGCCGCCGTTGGCGCGCAGCGGCAGCAGGCAGGCCAGGTCGGCGCCCGGCCGGCCGGCGCCCGTGCCCTCCTCGTGCGCCGTGAGCGCGGTCGCGAGGCCGGCCGGAGTCGGTGTCTCGAACAGCTCCCTGATGCCGAGATCGATCCCGGTGGCGTCCCGGACGCGGGCCAGCAGGCGGGCGGCCAGCAGGGAATGCCCGCCGAGGCCGAAGAAGTCGTCGTCGGACCAGCACCGCTCGACACCCAGGGTCTCCGCGAACAGCGCGCACAGCAGGTCCTCGCGCGGTCCGGCGGGCGGCCGGCCCGTCGTGCGGGCCAGGTGCTCCTCGCCCGGTGCCGGGAGGGCGTCGCCGTCCAGCTTGCCGTTCGCGGTGAGGGGCAGCGCCGAGAGGGCGACGAACGCGGCGGGAACCATGTACCCGGGCAACTCGGCCGAGAGGGCCGCGCGCAGCGTCTCGCGGTCCGGCGCCGCCGGTCCGGTGGCCGTCGCGACGGCGTCGTCGGGCACCACGTAGGCGACCAGCTGCGCCGTGCCGTGGGCGTCCGCCGACCCCACGGAGCGCAGGGCCACGGCAGCCCGGGATATTCCGGGCTGCCGTTCCAGCGCCGCGACGATCTCGTCCGGTTCCACACGGAAGCCGCGCACCTTGAGCTGGCCGTCCGCCCGGCCGCGGAACTCCAGCCGGCCGTCCGCGGTGCGGCGTACGAGGTCTCCGGTGCGGTACATGCGCTCACCCGGCGGGCCGAACGGGTCCGGAACGAAGCGCGCGGCGGTCTCGGCGGGCCGCCCGAGGTAGCCGCGGGCCAGACTCGTGCCGGCCAGGTACAGCTCGCCGGTCGCGTTCGGTGCGGCCGGGCGCAGGAAGCGGTCGAGGACGTGGCAGCGGGTACCCGAGACGGGATCACCGAGGACGGGGCGGTCCGTCTCGTGCAGACCCGCGTACAGGGTGTCCACGGTGGCCTCGGTGGGACCGTAGAGGTTCCAGACGGTGAGACCGGGAACGTCACGCAGCCGTTGCCACAGGCCGGGTGGCACCGCCTCGCCGCCCAGGGCGAGGACGGCGGGCCGGTGCCCGGAGGCGTCCGCGTCGCACAGGCCGGCGTCCAGCAGGGCCGCCGCGTGGCTCGGCGTGGTCTCCAGGACGTCGACGCGTTCCTCGCGTACGGCCCGGACGAGGGCCGCCGGGTCGCGGCGGGTGTCGTTGTCGACGACCAGCAGTTCGTGCCCGTCGAGCATCCACAGCACGGGATCCCAGGATGCGTCGAACGACAGCGAGGCGGTGAGGGCCACCCGCAGCCTGTGCCGTCCGGTCGAGGCGCGGGCCGGTTCGAACAGCGCGTGCCGGTGGTGCTCCCACAGCTGGGCCAGGGACCGGTGCTCCACGACGACGCCCTTGGGGCGGCCGGTGGAGCCCGAGGTGTGCAGCACGTAGGCCGCGTCGCGGGGCCCCGGCGCCGAGCCGGCCGGTGGGTCGCCGGGGAGGGCGGCAAGTTCTGCCCGGGTGTGGGTGGCGTCCAGCAGGACGGTCTGCCAGGGCCCGTCGGGGATCCTGTCGGCGGTCGCCGACGTCGCCAGTACCGCGGTCGGCCGGGCGTCCGCGAGTACGGCGCCGATCCTGGCCGGCGGGAGGGAGTCGTCGAGCGGGGCGTAGACACCGCCGGCGGTCAGTACTCCGAGCAGCGCGGTGACGGACTCGGCGGAGCGCGGAAGCAGCACGGCGACCGACCGGCCCTTGCCCACTCCGCGGTTCCGCAGCAGATGAGCCAGCCGGGCGCTGTCCTGGTGCAATTCGGAGAAGGAGAGCGCGTGCGCTTTGCCGCGCACCGCGATGTCGCTGCTCCGCGCCGCCCCGGCCGTGGCCGCGAAGCCCGCGACCACGGTCGGGTACCGGGGGGTGGCCGGCGCACCCCGGCCGCGGTCCGGCTGGTCGGCCCGCCGGGGCGCGTCGAGCGGATCGTGCCCGGACAGGGGTGCGTCGGGCTCCGCCACGACCAGCCGGAGCAGGGCCACGAAGGCGTCGGCGAGGCCCCGGGCGGTGGCGTCGTCGAAGAGGTCGCGGGCGAACTCCAGCTCGCCGGTCAGCTCCCCTTCGCCGGACTGCTCGGAGAAGTTGAACGACAGGTCGAACTTGGCCGCGGCCGTGTCCACCCCCCGCACCTCGGCGCGCAGACCGGGCAGATCGAGTGCGGGCCGGCCCGCGTTGTTGAGGGAGAGCATCACCTGGAACAGCGGGTGCCGGGACAGGGAGCGCGGCGGTGCCAGGTCTTCCACCAGCGACTCGAACGGCAGGTCCTGGTGCGCGTACGCGGCCAGGTCGGCCTCCCGGGCCCTGTCCAGAAGGGCGCGGAAACTGGGGTCGCCCTCGGTGCGCACCCGCAGGGTCAGGGTGTTGACGAAGAAGCCCACGAGACCGGCGAGGGCCTCGTCGGTACGCCCGGCCACCGGACTGCCGACGACGATGTCCTCACCGGCTCCGAAACGGTCGAGCAGCGCCGCCAGTACGGCGTGCAGCGCCATGAAGGTACTGGCCCCCTCGCCCCGGGCCAGCTCCGCGAGCCGCCGGCCGTCGCTGCCGGTGAGCGGCAGCGCGACGTTGCCGCCGCGTCCGGAGCCGATGTCCGGACGGGGCCGATCGGCGGGCAGGGGCATCTCGACCGGTGCGCCGGCCAGGACGGCCCGCCAATGGGCCAGTTGCCGTGCGTGCACGCTGTCCGGGTCGTCGGGGCCGCCCAGGAGGTCACGCTGCCACAGCGCGTAGTCGGCGTACTGCACCGGCAGGGGTGTCCATTGCGGGGCGCGGTCGCTGATCCGGGCGGCGTACGCCGCGGCCAGGTCCTGGGCCAGCGGCCCCATGGACCAGCCGTCGGCCGCGATGTGGTGCGCCGTCAGCAGCAGGGTGTGGTCCTCGGCCCCGGTGCGCAGCAGCTCGGCGCGCAGCGGCAGGTCTTCGGCCAGGTCGAACCCCTCGCGGGCGGACCTGACCAGCAACCGCGGTACTTCCTCGGCCGCGCACCGCGTGACGGTGAGTGCGGGACGGCTCTCGCCCGGGGACAGGACACGCTGGACCGGCGAGCCGCTTCGGTCGCCTGCCTCACGGAAGACCGTCCGCAGGCTTTCGTGCCGGGCCACCACGTCGCCCAGCGCGCCGCGCAGTGCGGGTATGTCCAGGCGCCCTCGCAGGCCGACCGCCATCGGCAGGTTGTAGGAGGCGTCGTCGGTGTGCATCCGGTTCAGGAACCACAGCCGGTGCTGTGCGAAGGACAGGGGCGGTTCCGCCGGCCGGTCCGGGCGGCGGTGCAGTGACGGGTGGCTGTGCCCGGCCCCGTCGAGGTGCCGGGCGAGACCTGCGGGCGTGGGGTCCTCGAACAGGGCACGCACCGGAATCTCGACGCCGAAAGCGCTCCTCACCCGGTTGACCACGCGGGTGGCCAGCAGCGAGTGGCCGCCGAGCGCGAAGAAGTCCGCGTCGCGGCCGACGGGCCCGCTGCCCAGGCACTCCGCGAACAGGGCGCAGAGGATCTCCTCCTGCGGGGTGCGCGGACGCTCGCCCGCCCCCTGCTCCGCCGGGCCGGGGTCCGGGAGTGCGGCGAAATCCGTCTTGCCGTGCACGGTCAGCGGGATGTCCGGTACCAGGGTGAGATGCGAGGGCGTCATGTAGCCGGGGAGGCGGTCCGCGAGGAACGTCCGCAGTTGCGTGGGTGTCGGCCGGGCATCGGTCTCCGGAACGGCCCAGGCGGCCAGAGTGCCGCCGTCCCCGGTCTCGCGAACGGTCACCACCGCTTGGCGGACGGCGGGGTGTGCGGTGAGCGCGGCCTCGACCTCTCCCGTCTCGACGCGGAACCCACGCACCTTGACCTGGGCGTCCGTACGGCCCACGAAGACGAGGGAGTGGTCCGGCCGACGTCGTACCAGGTCGCCGGTGCGGTACATGCGGCTGCCGGCCGGACCGTAGGGGTCCGCGAGGAACCGGTCGGCGGTCAGGCCCGTGGCCCCGTCGTACCCCCGGGCCACTCCGGCTCCGGCGAGGTACAGCTCACCCGTGACGCCCGGCGCCGCGGGTGCCAGCCGGGCGTCCAGCACCCGGGCCCGCATACCGGTGACCGCGTGGCCGATCGTGACACCGCCACCGGGGGTGATGGGGGCGATCACGCTGTCCACGGTCGTCTCGGTCGGCCCGTAGAGGTTCCACAGGGCCACACCGGGCAGCTCCGCGAGTTCGCTCCACTGCTTCTCCCGCACCGCCTCCCCGCCGAGGGCCACGACGCGCGGCCAGGGCCTTCCCGGTGCGAACAGGCCGCAGAGGCGCAGTTGTTCGAGGAAGGACGGTGTCGTCTCGATCACGTCGATGCGCCGTTCCTGCAGCAAGCGCACCAGTGCCTCCGGGTCGCGCCGGGTCAGGTCGTCGACCAGGTGCAGCTCGTGACCGGCGGCCATCCACAGCATCGGATCCCAGGAGGCGTCGAAGGTCGCCGCCGCCGTCAGCGCCACGCGCAGAGGCCGCTGGTTGTTGTCCCGTTCCGCGGGTTCGATCAGATGGCGTCCGTGGTGACGCAGCAGGTTCGTGAGCGCGCGGTGCTCGACGACGACGCCCTTGGGCCGGCCCGTGGAGCCGGAGGTGTACAGCACGTAGGCGGGGTCGGCTCCCCTCGGCCCGTCGGGCGGCAGCGTTCCGCAGGCGCCGCCGACGCCGGGCGCCTCGTCCAGGTACAGCGCGGGCGTGCGCGAAGCGGGGAGGGACGGCGCGCAGGCCCGCTCGGTGAGCAGCAGCGCGGGGCGTGCGGATTCCAGGATCCGCGCGTTGCGCCCGGCCGGGTGCGACGGGTCGAGCGGTACGTACACCGCTCCGGCGCGCAGCACGCCGAAGACGGCGGCGATCTGCCGCGCCGACCGGGGCAGCGCCACGGCGACCCGGTCACCCGGGCCGACGCCGGCAGCGGTCAGACGGCGGGCGACGGCGTGCAGTTCGGTGGTCAGTTCGCCGAACGACATCGTGCCGTCCTGGTCGGCGACCGCGGTGCGGCCGGGGGTCACCGCGGCCTGTGTCTCCAGGACGTCGCAGACGCTCTGCACCAGCTCGTGTCCGGCCTCCTCGGAACCGTCCCGCGTGTGCTGGTCGAGGGCCGCGAGCCGCTGATCCTCCGTGAGCATCCCGAGGCTGCCCAGCCGCGTCCCGGGGGCATCCACCGCCGACCGCAGCAGCCGCACGAAGTGGTCGGCGAAGCGTCGCACCGTGCTCTCGTCGAAGAGTTCGGCGCTGTACTCGACCTCGCCCGTCAGCCCGCCGGGACCGCCGTCCGCGTCGTGCAGCTCCGTGAGGTCCCAGGTGAGGTCGAACTTGGCGGTCGTCCTCTCGGCCCGGAGCGGCCGTGCGTGCACTCCGGGCAGATCGAGCCGGGGAGCGCCGGTGTTGTTCAGGGCGAGCATCACCTGGAAGAGCGGGTGCCGCGACAGCGACCGCTCCGGGGCCAGCCCCTCGACCAGCTGCTCGAACGGCAGATCCTGCCTCGCGTACGCGCTCAGATCCGTCGCGCGTACCCGGCGCAGCAACTCTCGGAAGGTCGGGTCGCCGCCGGCATCGACGCGCAGGACGAGGGTGTTGACGAAGAATCCCACGACGTCGTGGAAAGCCTCCTCGTCGCGTCCCGCCACCGGGGTGCCGACCACGATGTCGTCTCCGCCGCCCAGCCGGTGCAGCAGAGTGGCGAGCACCCCGTGCAGGACCATGAACGGACTGACCCCCGCGTCCCGGGCCAGCGAGACGAGTGCGCGGTGCTCGGCGGCGTCCAGGCGCACCGGCACCCGGCCGCCGCGGAACGTGCCCCGTTCCGGCCGGGGACGGTCGTGGGGGAGTGGCAGTTCGGGCGGCAGGCCCTCCAGCGCCGTCCGTGACTCCGCCAGCTGCCGGGCCGAGAGCGAGCCGGGGTCGTTCCGGTCGCCGAGCCGGGCCTGCTGTCCCAGGGCGTAGTCCGGGTACTGGGCGGGCAGCGGCCGCCACCGCGGTGCGTGCCCGTCGACGCGTGCCCGGTAGGCGTCGCTCAGGTCGCGCACCAAGGGACTCATCGACCAGCCGTCGGCGACGATGTGATGCAGGGTCAGCAAGAGCAGATGCGAGTCGGCGCCGCCCCCGGAGGACTCCGTCACCGGAACCAGAAGGGCGTGCACGGGAGGCCGTCGGGCGAGGTCGAAATCGGGAGCGGGGAAGTCCTCGGGGCGCCTGCCGTCCGGGGCCGCGGCCCCGGTCCGCAGCGCGATGCCGCACTCGTCGGCCGGCAGCACGACCTGGTGCGGTCCTGAGGTGTCCTCCGGGTAGACCGTGCGCAGGCTCTCGTGCCGCGCCAGCAGGTCGGCGAAGGCCGCCTGAAGAGCGGGGACATCGAGGTCGCCGTCCAGCCGGACGGCGACGGGTATGTGGTAGCGGGTACCCCCCTCGCCCATGCGCTCCAGCAGCCACAGCCGGTGCTGGGCGGCGGAGAGCGGAAGCCGCGCGGGGCGCCGCGCGACGACGCCGGCGCCGTCCGGGGCGTTGCCCGACCGTGGTGACCGCCGGTCCGCGTCGACCAGCGCGGCGAGACCCGCCACGGTCGGCGCCTCGAAGACCGCACGCACCGGCAACCGTACGCCGGTGCGCTCCGCCACGTCGGTCAGCAGCCCGGTGGCCAGCAGCGAGTGGCCGCCGAGTGAGAAGAAGTCGTCGTCCCGCCCGATCCCGTCCACACCGAGGAGGTCCGCCATCGCCGCGTGGACCGCTCTCTCGGTGGGCGTGCGCGGCGGAGCCCCGGGACCCGTGGTGACGGCCGCGGCTTCGGGGAGGGAGCGGGTGTCCAGCTTGCCGTTGGGGGTCAGCGGGAGCCGGTCGGTGACCGCGTACGCCGCGGGCACCATGTGCTGCGGCAGTGCGGCGGCCAGGGCGTCGCGGACCCGGCGCTGGTCGGACCGCACGTCGGCGCCCGCGTCGTCCGTCGTCGCAACGAGGTAGGCGGCCAGGGTCTCCGCGCCCGGTCCGGCATCGCGCAGAACGACCGCCGCCTGCGCGATTCCGGGCAGCGCGGTGAGCGCCGACTCGATCTCGCCGGCCTCGACCCGCTGCCCGCGGATCTTGATCTGGGTGTCGCTGCGGCCGGCGAACTCCAGCGAGCCGTTCTCGTGCCACCGCACCAGGTCCCCGGTGCGGTACATGCGTGCCCCGGGGGCCCCGAAGGGGTCCGCGAGGAACCGGTCGGCGGTCAGCCCCGGTTGTCCGGTGTAGCCGCGGGCCACCCCGTCGCCCGCCAGATACAGCTCACCGGTCACCCCGTACGGCAGCAGCCGCAGGGCGGCGTCGAGCACGTAGGAGCGGGCTCCGCGGACCGGCCGCCCGATGACGGGCTCGGTGCCCCGGACGCGGGCGGTGACAGCGTCGACCGTGGTCTCGGTCGGCCCGTAGAAGTTGTAGGCCAGCAGGCCCTGCTCCGCGGAGAGCCGCTGCCACAGTTCGCCGTTGACCGGCTCGCCACCCAGCGCGATGACCAGGGGCCGGTGGCCGCGGCCGCCGTCCGGTCCGGGGCCCTCGGCGGTGAGACCGGCGGCCAGTAGCTGCTGGAGGAAGCTGGGAGTGGTCTCGATGACGTCGATCCGCTCGGTGCGCAGGAAGCCGACCAGTGCCTCCGGGTCGCGGCGCGTGGCGTCGTCCACGATGTGCAGATGGTGGCCCCCGAGCATCCACAGCAGCGGATCCCAGGAGGCGTCGAAGGAGGTCGCGGCCGTGAGCGCGACGCGCAGCCGGCGTCCCTGGGCCAGTTCCGCGCTCGCGTGCGACTCCTGGCGGTGGTGGGCCAGCAGGGTGCTGATCGACCGGTGCTCCACCAGTACCCCCTTGGGGCGGCCCGTGGAACCGGACGTGTAGATGAGGTAGGCGGCGTCCCCGGGACGCGGGCCTGCGAACGGGAGCCCGGATGAGGCGTCGGGGGAGTGCGACAGGCGCCGTACGGCGGTGCCGGCGGGGGCCATGCCCGCGACCGGGCCGTCGGTCTCGCAGACCAGGATCACCGGGGCGGCATCGTCCAGCAGATGGGCGATGCGCTCGGCCGGGTAGGAGACGTCGACCGGCAGGTAGACCGCGCCGCTGCGCAGCACGGCGAGCGGGGCGACCACCGTGTCGACCGACCGCGGCAGCGCGACGGCCACCGTCGTGCCCGGGCCGGCGCCGTCGGCCCGCAGCGCGGACGCGGCCCGGTCCACGGCGAGGTCCAGCTCGGCGAACGTGAGAGTGCGCGCGCCGTCCTCGAGGGCCGGTGCGTCGGGTGTCTCGCGCGCCAGCCGTCGCAGCGCCTCGGGCAGCGTCGGGACGTCGTCGGCGTCGGTGTCGACGGGAACCACCGTGCCCGGTGAGGACTCCGGCCCGCTGCTGCCCATCGCCAGCATCCGGTCCCGCTCGTCCGGTCCCGTGAACTCCAGAGCGCTCAGCGGGCGGTCCAGGTCGGCCACCAGTGCCTCGGTGAGCCGCAGGATGCGCTCCAGGTGCCCCGTGGCGGACGCCTCGTCGTAGAGGGCCGCGTTGGCCAGCACGTCCACGCGGGCCCCGGCTCCGCCGGCGGCCGGATGCACGGCCAGCGTGAGGTCCTCCACCGGCCCCAGCGAGAGGTTGTGCAAGGTCCCGGTAGCCGGCCCGAACCGCAGGTTCTCGTCGAAGGCCAGGACGTTCACCGCAGGCCCCACCAGGGCGTCGCCCCCGGTCAGTCCGCGTTCCCTGCGCAGCTCCTCCACCGGATACCGTTGATGCCGCAGGGCACCGCGCATCGCGATCGTCACCTGCCGCAGCAGATCCTGGACGGACACCGCCGGATTCATGCGCAGTCTCAAGGGGACGATCTGGGACATCATCCCCGGCGTCTCCCGTGCGGTCCGGCTGCGCCGACCGGTCACCGGCATGCCGAGCAGCAGGTCCTGGGCGCCGCGCATCCGGTGCGTGTAGGCGGCCGTACCGGCCACGAACAACGCGGGCCACGCCACCCTGCCCCGCCGGGCACCGTCCCGCAGCCGCCGCCACCTCGCGTCGTCCAGGAAGGCCGATCGCCGCAGCACCTCCGAACCGGGGGCCACGGTGCCGTCCGTGAGCCGTTCGGCCGCGGGGGCGCCTTCCAACTGGTCGCGCCAGTAGGCGCCGTCCTCGACGTACTCGGCGGACCGGGCGTACTCCCGCGACTCCGAGACCAGGGGGTGGAGCGGGAGCGGGTTGGCCGCGACGTCCCTTCCGGCGGCCAGGAGACCGTACGTCTCGGCTATCCGGCCCAGAGCCACCGCGGCGCCGTAGCCGTCCAGCACCAGGTGGTGCGTGCGCAGGTACAACAGGTGGCGGGAGCGCGACAGCCGGTACAGGGTGAGGGCCGTCACCGGTCCTCGCGTGACATCGATGGGCGTCGCCAGACGGTGCTCCATCGCCCGAAGTGCCTCTGCTTCACCGTTCGCACTCGCGGACACGTCGACGAGCGAGACGTCCAGCCTCAGGCGGGAATGGACGCGCTGGCCGGCCACCCCGGCGCTCGGCGCGTCGGGAATCGTCGTGCGCAGCGCCTCGACCTCCCGCGAGACGAGAGCGACCGACCGGCGCAGCGTGCCGAGGTCCAACTCCCCCTCGATGTCCACGTATTCGGCGATGGTGAAAGCGGGATCGAGTGGCCGCATGTGATGGGCGAACCACAGCGATTCCTGTGCGGCCGTCAGTGGCAGCCTGGCGGAGTCCTGATCAGTCATGTTCCCGCCCCAGTACCAGAGCGACCCGTGCCGACACCGTCGACCACCCTCCCGATCTCACCTCGGCCAGTGCGGACGCGAAGCCCTCGCCGCACTGCTTGTCGTGATTGATCCGCGACGCATGGGGCCTGTGGATTGGTGTGTGATGCAGGACATGATTTGTTACTGGTGCGTATGAAGTCCCCTTCACGCCAGTGGCAGAGGCATTTCAGACATCCGTCGGCTCGTGGCGTCGTACACCCATCCGGTTCGGGGGAGGGCTACGGATCAACGCGGTCAGGTACGGCGCGCGGGCGACACCGCCGCCGGTTCCGAGCGCAGAGGAGCAACTTCATATGCAGCGTCCAGGATTGGCCACGTCACTCCGCGGTATCGCCGTGGCCGGAAGCGTGCTGGCCCTGAGTCTCACCGGCGCCACGGCGGCGTCGGCCCACGGGGAGTCCGGCAAGTCGGAGAGCGCGTGGTCACGGCAGGAGGCCCCCACCCAGCGCGCCGCTTCGGCCTCGGGCGGTTACCGCGGCACGCAGGGCTTCAACCTGTGCCTGCTGTCCCGCTGTTCGACGGGTTCCGGCGATGGAGCCGGGAGCGGGGTCGGTCTCGTGCAGGGCGGCAATCTCTGCCTGCTCTCCGTCTGCGAACTGCGGCCCTGAGCCGAAGTCCGTGGAGGACCCGCCTGATGGCGACGACGGGGCCGACTCCTCCCGGAGCCGGCTCCGTTCCGCTCCTGGGCCCTCCATTTCCCTTGTCGTCGGAGCGAGGAGGGGGTTCAGGCGGGGAGTTGCAGCAAGGCGATCGGCGGGGTCGTGGGCTGTTCCGATCCGCCGGCCGGTTCCAGAGTGACCCCCACGGCGGAGGCCGCTCCCACGGAGCCGGTCATGGGGACGCTCTGGTCGGTTCGGGAAGGATTCATCAGGCCGGCCGGGCGCATCCGGTCGCCGTCCGCGAACCACAGTTGGTACACCTTGCCCTCGGGGGGCTCAGCCATGCCCGAGGTGATGAAGACGGCGTCGTCCTGGCCGCGGGAGACCACCACGGAGCCGCGCGCGGCTCCGCCGATGTCCGCCGAGGCCATCCTGGCGTCCGGCGCGGAGAGCACTCGAGCGACGCGGTCGGCTTCTGCCCGTGCCTCCCGAGCTTCGTGACCGGCTTCGTCTGCCCTCTGGTGCTGCCACAAGGCCGTGCCCCCGAGCGCCGCGACACCGGCCAGGCAGGCAGCCAGTGCCCAGCGCATGACGCGCGCGCGGCGATGCGACGCCGGTGCGGAGTCCGGGGAGTTCGGTGGCTGCTGGCGCACCTCGGCGATGCGTCCCATGACCTGGGCTTTCAGGCCGGGCGGTGCCGGCAGTGAGGCCGCGAGCCCCAGCCGCGCCGCGGTCGCGGTCAGCTCCCGCACCTCTTGGCCGCACGACTCGCACCGGGCCAGGTGCCGCTCGAACGCGACGCGTTCCTCGTCCTCCAGAGCGTCCAGCGCGTACGCGCCGGTCAGCGTGTGCAACTCGGCGGTCGTCACGCGGTCACCCCCAAGCAGTCCCGAAGCCGGATGAGCCCGTCCCGCAGCCGCGTCTTGACCGTGCCCAGAGGTGTGGACAGTGCTTCGGCGACTTCTCGGTACGTGAGGCCCTGGTAGTAGGCCAGTGTCACGGACTGGCGCTGGATCTCGCTCAGTGACCGCAGGCAGCGCCGCAATTGTTCCCTTTCGAAGCGGGCCTCAACCGCTTCGCTCACTTCGTCGAACTCGGGCGTCCGGTCCAGAAGGGCGGCTCTGTGGTCGCGTACCGCGGCGGACTCGACGGAGCGGACCCTGTCCACCGTGCGCCGGTGGGCCAGGGTGAGGATCCAGTTGATCACCGTGCCGCGTTCCGGGCGGTAGCCGGGGGCGGTCCGCCACACCTCGACGAGTACCTCCTGCGCCACTTCCTCGGACTGCGCGTGGTCACGGAGTACTTTCTTCACCGTGCCGAACACGGGCCCGGCCACCGCGTCGTACAGCGCGGCGAACGCTTCCTGGTCCCCTTGTGCCACTTCGGTGATGAGTCGCTGGAGGTCAGGCCCCCGGGCGGGGTCCGGTCCGGTGTGGACGGCTTCTGTCATGGGCGGCCTTCCGGGCTGCCGAGGGGCAGCGGCGCGATGGTGCAAAGCATCCCAGTAACTCACGCCCGCCCGCCCGGGGCCGCATCGGGGTGCGCCGCGACCGTCGGCCGTGAGTCGGGCCGCACTGCCTCTTTCGAGTGAGACTCACCCTCCCGCGCAATCCGGCTCCCCGCCCGGTGCGGATTACGGTCACCCGCCGCGGTTCGGCAAGGACGGCGGCGGGGTGACCGACGAAACCGCAGACGAGAAGGAGAACCACATGAAGACTCGCGCGATCGTGACCGCCGGGCTCCTCGCCGCCGGAGGCGCCCTGGTGCTGGGCGGGGCGGGCGCGGCGTCCGCCGACAGCGGCGCCCAGGGTGCGGCGGTCGGCTCCCCGGGCGTGGCCTCGGGCAACGTGGCGCAGGTCCCGGTCCACGTACCGGTGAACGTCTGTGGCAACACGGTCGACGTCATCGGCGTGCTCAACCCCGCCTTCGGCAACGGCTGCGCCAACATGGGCGGCTGGGGCACCGGCCACTGACGGAGGGCACTTGTCGTCCGCATCCCGGCCGGCCGCCGGGATGCGGGCATGCGGAGACATGACACCCGGATGCGAGTCGCCCAGCGCCTGGCGCCGGGACCAATCCGGCACCGGTGTTCGCTCCGGATCAGTGGTGTCAGCGTGCCCCGGCGGCCGGTGCAGGCCGCCGCGCTCAGCCGTCCACCCCTCGTGGGTGGGCCACGAGGAAGGACGTCATCGCATGAGGAACCGACGCATCGCGCGAATAGCCGCACTCACCGCACTGCCCGCGGCCGTGGCTCTGTCCGCCGCCGCTCCCGCGCTCGCCGCCGACAGCCAGGCGTACCAGATCAACCTCGAGCAGCTCAACGACTCGGGCGCGAGCGGCACCGCCATGGTCAGCCTGGAGGGCACCGAACTCACGGTGAAGATCCAGGCCGAGGGGCTGGTGCCCGGAGCGCCGCACGCCCAGCACATCCACGGCTCGACCAAGGGCATGGACTTCCACTGTCCCGACGCGAGCGCCGACAAGAACGGCGACGACATCGTCTCGACAGTGGAGGGGCTGCCCTCCTACGGCGACATCAACATCTCGCTGACCACCAGTGGGGACACCAGCAAGGACAGTGGCCTCGCGGTCGACCGGATGCCCACCGCGGACAAGGACGGCAACCTCTCCTACGAGCGCACCATCAGCGTCTCGCAGGCCGTCGCCGACCACTTCAAGGATCTGCACATCGTCCAGCACGGCATCGACGCCAACGACAACGGCAAGTACGACGCGGACGCCGGCAAGAGCGAACTCGACCCGAAGCTGCCCCTGGAGGCGACCGCCCCCGCCAACTGCGGCATGGTGCGCGGAGCGTCCATCGGCGAGATGCCCGAGGGCGGAGTCGAAACCGGCACCGCGGCGACCGGGGGCGAGGACTCGACGCAGGTCATGGCCCTCGGTGGAGCGGGCCTGATGGCGGCCGCGGTGGGAGCGGTGGTCGTGTGGCGCCGCGCCGGTGAGCACTGATCGGGTGCCCTCATGAATCCCAGGCCGTCCCGGCGGAGCCTGCTGCTCGTCGCCGTTGCCGCCGTCGCGGTGCTCTCCTGCACGCTCCTGGCCGTTGGCCTCTGGCGCGATTCCGGCGAGCCCGGTACGGCCCCTCCGGCCCCGTCGGTGACCACACCGGCCGGGCCGGAGACACCCGTCGGCGGAACGACCGGGCCGGGGACCGGGGCCCCGTCCGGCGGAGGCCGGCCCGACGCCGGTGACGGCCCGGTCACCGCCCTCGGCCGATCGACACCGGCCAAGGTGGACATCCCGGCGATCGGTGTCTCCTCCGCCCTGGAAGATCTGGGTCTCGACGGCGACGGCGTGATGGAGACCCCGCGCGACCCCGACCTGGCCGGCTGGTACACGCCGGGGCCCGCACCGGGTCAGCGGGGCCCCGCCGTCATCGCCGGTCACGTCACGTGGAACGGTGACCGGTCCGTCTTCTACCGCCTCGCCGAACTCACCGCCGGCGACATGGTCACCGTGGACCGGGAGGACGGGACCACCGCGACCTTCACGGTCGACCGCGTCGAGCAGTATCCGAAGGACGAGTTCCCCACCGTCGACGTCTACCGCGACCTCGACCACGCGGGCCTGCGCCTGATCACCTGCGCCGGCGACTACTCCGCCGCCGACCGTCGATACGCCGACAACATCGTCGTCTACGCCACGCTGTCGCACCCCCGGTAGTTCCAGAGATCGTCCAGCGGTCCGGCTCGTGGAGTGGCCGAGGAACAGGGGTAGTTGACGCGTCAATCATCGACATCTAGCTTTGGTGACGCGTCAACCAAATGGTTCGGGTCGCCGGTTCGGACAGCTCGTACCCGCATCGCTGCGGAGCGCCGGGACATCGCGAAGGCCCGCGAGGACTGGGAGGCTTCCTCGGACCGCTTCGGCGTCGTCGAGGGCTCGCCCCGCGGCAGACTTCCCGCACCGGCCCTGCCGAACGCCGTCATCACACCCCGGCGGAACCCGTCGGCCCGCCGAACTTCCCGCTGAAAGGCCTACCGTGAGCGAGTCCTCCACCACCACTGTCGAGCGCGCGGACGGCGACAGCCGGTACGAGATCCTGGTCGGCGACCGACGTGCCGGACTGACGGCGTAAAGCGACCTGGGCAAGCAGCGTGTCTTCTTCCACACGGAGATCGACGAGGCCTTCGCCGGCCAAGGGCTGGGTACACGACTGGTCCAGCAGGCACTGGCCGACGTGCGCGCCTCCGGCACGCGTATCGTTCCCGTCTGCCCCTATGTCGCCAAGTTCCTCGAGCGGCACGGCGAGTTCGCGGACATCACCGACCCGGTCACACCCGACGTCCTGAGGTGGCTGAAGGGCCGGCTCGGCTGAAGCGGCGTCGACCGGTCACCCCTGGCCGAAGACTCGTGCACAACCTTTGGCGAACCGCGGATGTCTTCTTGGTGTACGCAGCAAGGTCCGTGCCTCTCCGCACTGCCCGACGGCGGGAGACGCACACGGTCGCCCCCCCTTCCGTGCCGGAGGCGAGGGGTTGCACGTCCTCGCCCGCGACGCGGCCGACCCGTGGTCGTGGGCAGTTTCGGAGACCAGGGAGATTTCCTGTGCGTCACCTCGGACAAGCGGTCGTCACGGCCACCGCACTCCTCACCCTCGGCGGCGGCGTGGTCGCCGCGGCCCCCGCGGCCCAGGCCGCCCCTGCTGCCGTGCCCTTCCCGTCCATCGGCTGGCAGCAGCGCAACTGCGACTACGACGGCAACGGTTTCGACGACGTGCTGACCGGCGCCCCCGGTGCGACGGTGAGCGGTGCCCCGGGCGCCGGCTACGTCACCGTGCAGTACAGCTCGTCGGGCGGTCTCAGCACGACGAACAAGAGCGTGCTCCACCAGAACGTGTCCGGCGTTCCCGGCGGTGCCGAGGCCGGCGACGGCTTCGGTGGGGCCGTCGCCTCCGGCGACCTGGACAACGACGGGTACGACGACGCCGTCGTCGGCATCCCGGACGAGGATCTCACCGGCCTGTCCGACGCGGGCGGCGCCGTCATCTTCTGGGGATCGCCGACCGGACTGCACGGATCCGACAGCACCTGGCTGGAGAACGACGACCCGCGGGCGGGTGCCCACTTCGGGCGGGCCGTCGAAGCGGCCCGGTACTCCGCCCCCGACCCGGCGGACCCGAACGCCGACCCGCGGGACTCGATCGCCGTCCTGGAGGACGACGCCCTGCTGTTCTTCACCCTCACTCCCGGCCAGGAGGCGCAGCGACCGACGATGTCGGACGGCGGCATCAGGGCGACGGACTTCGCACCGCGGAGCAGCGGCTTCGAGTTCCGCGGCCTCAGCCACGGCAACTACAACGAGGACTCCTGGGCCGACCTGGCCGTCTCCGGCGTCACCACCGGGCAGCAACCGGGCGCCGGCACGGTGCGCGTGCTGCACGGCGCGCCGGACATCGGCGCTCTCGGCGACGGGGGCACGTTCCCGGGAGGTCCGGCCGTCGTCTCCGGCGACTGGGACGGCACCGGGCAGGACGACCTCGTCATCGGTGACACGGGGGCCGGCGCACCGAAGGGCGGCGGGATCACCCTCTATCTGGGCCGCGGCGACCTGTCGGGGCTCGAACCGGAGCCGGCGCAGTACTGGACCCAGGACTCGCCCGGCGTGCCCGGTACCGCGGAGGCGGGCGACCAGTGGGGCGCCGACCTGTCGGCCGGGGACACCGATGGCGACGGCCACCCGGACCTCGCCGTCGGTGCGCCCGGCGAGGACATCGGCAGCGTGACCGACGCGGGTGCCGTGTGGGTGCTGCGCGGCGACCCGACCGGTTTCAGCAGCGCGGGGGTGAAGAGCTTCGACCAGCAGCTCGCCGCCATCCCCGGCACGGCCGAGAAGTCGGACCGCTGGGGCGGCCAGGTCCGGCTCGTCGACGCCAACAAGGACCGCCTCTTCGGGCTCCTGGCGTCGGCACCGGGCGAGAACACCGACGACGGCTTCACCTGGGTCGTACCCGCGTCGTCGTCGGGGCTGGTCGCCCAGGGCACATGGACCTACGACGGGGCACGTCTCGGGGCGCCGACGGCGAACGCGCGGTTCGGGGCGGCGATCGACGAGTAGACCTCGTGCGGGGACGGGGACGGGGCCGGGTACCGGGCTACCCCGGTACCCGGCGCGGGGAGCGGCGGACGGCGAGGACCGCCAGGTCGTCCTGCGGGGCGCCCGCGGTGAAGGCGTGCACGTCGTCGACGAGTGACTCGGTGAGCCGGCCCGCGGTGATGTCGGCCCGGTCGGTAAGGCGCGACTCCAGCGGATAGAAGTCGCCCCCGGCCGAGCGGGCCTCCGTCAGACCGTCGGTGCACAGCAGCAGGGTCGCTCCGGCCGGGAACGGGAACCAGGACACCGTGCGCGCCTCCTCGACCAGGTCCGCCAGGCCGAGCGGCGTGTGCTCGGTGCCCGCGCCCACGGCGGTGACGGCCCCGTCGTGCAGCAGGTACGGCGGGACGTGGCCGCAGGTGACGAGCTGGGTATCGGTGCCGGCGTCCACCCCCAGGACGACGGCGGTGACGAATCGCTGCGGCTCGCCGCGCTGTTCCGCGTAGTCGTTGTGGCGGACCACCGCCGCCTCGAGCGAGTCGACGAGGGCCGTCACCGTCGGTTCGCGGTGGGCGGCTTCACGGAAGGCGCCGACCACGTCGATGGCCATACCGACGGCTGCGAGCCCCTTGCCCTGGACGTCGCCGATGAGCACCCGGGTGCCCCACGGGGTGGCCGCCACGTCGTAGATGTCGCCCCCGACGAGCTTGTCCTGCTGCACCGGCTCGTAGACGCCGTCCACGAGTACGTCGTCGGTGAGCAGCGGCAGCGGACGCAGGATCTGCCGCTGCATCGCGGCGGCGGTCGACCGCAGCCGCACCAGCGCCCCCTCGCGCGAGACACGCAGCCGGGACGCGTAGACGGCCAGCACACCGAAGCCGACGGCGAACAGCGCCAGCACCACCCGGTCGGCGATCCGTTCCCCGGACAGGGCCACGGGCACGACCACGACGACGCTCACCCAGGTGGAGACCATCGCCGTCTGGCGTGGAGTGCACAGCGCGGCGGCGAAGGCCGGCAGGAACACCAGCAGCCCGAGCAGGAGGACGGCGGTCCCGGTCAGCACCCCGAGGACGATCGTCACCGCCGTCGCCGCCACCGTCACCAGGACGACGGCCCGCGTGGGGGGTGTACGGATGCCGTCGTCCCGGTCCGCGAGGTCGTTCTCCACGGAGGCCGGCGCCGCGCGCGTCGAACGGAACATGCGGACATCCTCCAACGGCGATGTGTCGGGCCGGGCGCGCGCCGCACGCGGCGACGGACGGGCGGCATCGATGATCCAGTCCGGTCGACACGACGGGGAGAGGCTGGCCGTGCCCGCGCCGAAGTGCGCCCGTACGGGTGGCCGCTCGGGCCCTCTCCGGCGGTGCGGGACGACCGGGAACGGTGTAGAGAGGAGGCATGTCGCAGCGGATCGGAGAGCCTCGCCGGCCGGTGCGCGCGAGGCGGCCGCTGGTCGCCGTCCCGATCGCGTGGATCGTCGCGGTGTCCGTGGTCGACGTGCTCGCGCCGCCCCACATCCATCTGGGGCCGCTGCTCGTCGCGGCCCCGGCGATCACGCCCCTGTTCGGCGGGCCCCGGACGGTGGCCCTGGTGGCCGCGCTCGCGGTGATCGCGCAGACGGCCATCGGGGTGCTGCGCGACCCCGACGAGTTGCTCTCGGCCAACCACGAGGCACAGATCCTCGCCCTGATCCTGGTCGGCGCCAGCCTCGTCGTCTTCTGTGTCGTGCGGGAGCGCCGGGCGAAGGAGCTGAGACAGGTCCGGTACGTGTCCGAGGCCGCCCAGCGCGTCGTCCTGCCGCCGCTGCCCAGCCGGCTCGGCCCCTTGCGCACCGCCTCGCTCTACCTCGCCGCGGAGGCCGAGGCCCAGATCGGCGGGGATCTGTACGCGGCGGTCCGCACCGCCTCCGGTACCCGGGTGATCGTCGGAGACGTGCGGGGCAAGGGACTGACCGCCGTCAACGACGCCGCCCTGCTGCTGGGAGCGTTCCGTGTCATGGCCGGCCGCCGGGCGGGGCTGGGGGAGCTGGTGAGGCACCTGGACCGGAGCGTGAGCGGGGACCTCGCGGAGCCGGGCCGCCACGGGGAGGGGTTCATCACCGCCACCGTGCTGGACATCCCCGACCGGGACGGGCGGGTCCGGATGGTCTCCTGCGGCCATCCACCGCCCGTCGTCGTCCGCGACGGGCGGCCGGTGACGATGAGCGTCCTGCACCCCGCGCCGCCGCTCGGCCTGGGTCACCTGGTGGATCCCCGCTACCACGTCGAAAGCTTCCCGTTCGAGCCGGGCGACCTGCTGCTCCTGTACACGGACGGCGTCACCGAGGCGCGCGACTCCGCCGGCACCTTCTATCCGCTGGCCGAGCGCATCACCGGCTGGACCGAGAACGATCCCGACGCCTTCCTCGGCCGCTTCCGGCGCGACCTGCTGCACCACGTCGACGGCCACCTGGACGACGACGCCGCCATGATCGTCATAGGGCGCCCGGCCCCGTCGGCGGCGTGACCGACAGGGCAGGGGCCTTCCCGCACGTGCCGCCCGCCCTAGTGTCCCATCGGCAGAGTGGGCGCCGGGCGGAAGTGCCGGGGCTCCCCGCGGCCGGCCACCGGTGGGACGAAGTAGTCGCTGTCCTTGGGACGGTCCGCCGCCAGTCCGCGGGGCCGGGGAGCGGGTTCGAGGTGGGGGATGTACTTCGAGCACTGCACGTAGGCTTCGTCCACCCTCAGGTGCACCCATACGGCGGGCTGCCGGCCGTGCGCCGAGTCGATGGGGAGATGAGGGTACGCGCGACGCTGCTCGGCGTCCCCCACCAGCTGGGCCGCCCCGTTGACGTGCAGCCCTATGTGATGGTGGGTGAAGTCGATGAAGAGCATGCCCATGTGCGGGTTCTCCAGGATGTTCCCGTTGCCCGCGTGGACCCCGTTGCCCCGGTACTCGGGGTAGGTCAGGGTGTGTTCGTCGAGGACCGTGACGAACCCGGGCGGCCCCGCCCGGAAACCGGTGTCGCAGTTGCCGCCCGCGTCGGCGGTCGACAGGAAGACCATGGTCTGACGCCGGACGAAGTCGCGCATCTGATCCGTGAGACGGGACTGGACCTGCCGGTCGTAGAAGGTGGCGGCCCGGTCGGCCGTACCCAGGTGGCTCTGCAGGAGGCGTTCGCCGGCGGAGCCGGGGCGGCCTGCGGGCCGGTCGTTCATATGCGGTTGTCCTCTTCCTTCTCCGGGTGGCCTGGATCCAGAGGGGCGTCCAGTACCGGAACGCCCAGCGGGTCGTGGTGGATCTGGGCGGGGGGCAGCCCGCACCGCAGGAGCACCTGCCGCGCGGCGGCGACCATGCCGGGCGGCCCGCTGAGGTACGCCTCCGCGTGAGCTCCGGTGCCCGAGGCGGCGATGACGTCCGGCAGGGAGCCCTCGGCGCCGGGAATGTGCTCGTGGGAAACGGCGGCCCGGACCGTCAGCCAGTGGTGCCGCTGGGACAGGCGCAGCATCTCGTCGAGCCCGTACAGCTCGTTGCCGGTGCGCGCGCCCACGAACAGGTTCACGTGCCGGCCCTGGAGCCGGTGCGGGTCGTTCGCGATCTCCTCGATCAGGGCCCTGATGGGGGCGAGTCCGGTCCCTCCCGCGGCGAGCAGCAGATCGCGGCCGGAGGGCGCGGACAGCACCATGTCACCCTCGGGCGGCCCCAGCCGCACCATGTCGCCGATCCGCGCCCGGTACACCAGGGCGTGACTCACATGGCCGCCGGCGACGTGCCGGACGTGGAAGGTCAGGGTCGAGTCGGGCCGGGGGGCGTTGGCCGGTGAGTAGTGCCGCCACACCCGGGGCCGCCACGGCGTCTCCATGCTGACGAACTGGCCGGCCCGGTACGGATACACGGGGTCGGTGGCCACCGTGACCTCGGCCAGCGCGTTGCCGAGGTGGCGATGGCCGACGATCTGCGCGTTCCACACGGCGGGCCGGTGCCGGGAGTCGCTGTCCGCGGCCAGGATCATCGTCTCGGCGGCGATGCCGTAGGCCCGCTCCCAGGCCAGTGCGATCTCCGGGGTCCACGCGGGGCCGGCGAACCGGGCGAGCGTCTCCAGCAGGCATTCGCCCACCGCGGCGTAGTGCGCCGTCACGGCCCCGAACTTGCGGTGGTCGCGCCCCAGGCGGGCGCAGAACCGGGCCAGGTGCTCGGGCGAGTCGACCAGGTCCACGATCCGCAGGAGGGCGCGCAGCAGGCGGTCCCGCTGGACGTCCATGTTCTCCGGGAAGAGGGAACGGACCTCGGGGTAGCGCACGAAGAGGATGGCGTAGAAGTACACGGCCAGTTCCCCGGCCTGCGGCTCGACCACCGCGACGCTGCGGCGGACGAGGTCGCACTCGTGCGGGCCCAGCGGCTGGGGGAGAGGGAGAGGGCCCTGCTGCGGCTGGTGGAACGGCTCGTCCGCGGCCTGCGGAGTGGGGGGACTGTCATACCCGTCGAGGTGGGCACGATGGGTGCCGAGCGTCACGCGGCGCCTCGCGCGGGGGCAGACGGTGTTCTGAACGTCATGTCCTTGAGCCGGCCTTCCACGCTGCTGTCTTCTTTCACGTGCCCCAGGGTGCCCGGGTACCTCACAACTGAACATCAATCTCTGGGCAAGACTTAACTCAGTGGCGTCATCTGCCGCAAGCGGACGACGCGCTCAGAGGCTACGCACCTCGGCGTGTCGACCGGGTAGAGGGGTTGTGAGCGGATGATGGAGAGTTCGGGACGGCCCGGGCGGAGGCGCGGTTACCCGCGCGTAGCGCCGCAGGCTGCGGAGTTGCGGGACGACCGGCCCCGCGGGCGGAGGCCGGAAGGGCAGCCGGGGGAGGCGAACCGGTCACCGGAATCTGCCCGGCCGGGTCGCGCCGGGCAGAAAGCGGAATGACTGGTCTGAGGTGCGGTGGCGTTCGCACAGGGCGGTCTCGACGGCCGCTTCGATGTCGTCGCTCTGCGCGTCCGAGGCGCCCGGGCCGAGGTTCGCCATGACGGTCACCTGTCGGCCACCGGCGATGCGGGGGGCCGTCTCGTAGCCGAGGAAGTCGCCGGTGTGTCCCCAGTAGAGACCGCCGCAGGGGAGCGGTGAGCTTTCCAGACCGAGGCCGTAGGCCCGGCCGTCCGAGCCGCCCGTGGGGCGGGTCCGCATCATCTCCCGCTGCTGCGCCGGGCGCAGCAGCTCGCCGTGCAGGAGCGCCGCCATGAACCGGTTGACGTCGGAGGCGCTGGAGATCAGCTCACCGGCCGCGCCGCCGATCGTAGGGCTGACCGCGGTGACGTCCACGAGCGGCGCGTCCGGGCCGGGCCGGGCATACCCGCGCGGGTGCGGTCCGGGGATGCCGGAGGTGTCGCCCGGCGCGAAAGTGTCGTGCAGGTGCAGCGGCCTGATGACGCGTCGCCGGATCTCATCGCCGTAGGAACGGCCGGTGACCTTCTCGATGATCATGCCGATGACGAGGTAGCCGGTGTTGGAGTAGCGCCAGCCGGTCCCCGGTTCGAAGGCCGGGGGGTGGGCCAGCGCGATGTCGAGGAGTTCGCGGGTGTCGCGGTGGGCCAGCGGGTCCGCGACGATCTCCTGCGGACGGAGGTACTGGAGGAAGTCGGGTATGCCGCTGGTGTGCTGGAGCAGTTGCCGGACGGTGATCGCCCGTCCGTCGTTGCCGTGCCCGCGGACGACGCCGGGCAGGTAGCGCTCCACCGGCGCGTCGAGGTGCACGCGTCGCTCACCCGCCAACTGCAGCAGGACCGTCGCCACGAACGGCTTGGTCATGCTGCCGAGCCGGAACCTGCTGTCACCACGGACCGGCGCGCCACTGCGCACGTCGGCGACTCCGCTGGTGATCACCGTGCTGCCGCCGCGCCCGGTGCGTACTTCGGCGAGCGCTCCGGGCGCACCGTCGACCGTGGTGACGCGCTGCAGGACGGCGCGCAGCCGGGCGTGGTCCGATGTCCGGGCACGGTCCGACGCGGGGGAGGCCGAGAGGGCGCTGCCTGTCGACGTGCTCCCCACGACCCCGATGGCCATGGCAAGGGCCAGGGTGAGTAAGCCGCCTCGCGCTCGCCTGCGTTCGATCACGTGGACTCCTTGGTCGTCGAGGTCACCGGAGCCGGTGTCGTACCAGGATGTCCACGGCGGGCGAGTCGGTGCGATGGGGCTACCGGCAGGATGCGGGTGGGGTTGCCCCCCGACCGGGTACCACGCCCGAGGCACCCCGCATGCATTGAACTGATGCGTCACGACTGGCAGTTGCACGCGGGCCGGATCCTGGGTGCCGCGTGCGGTGCCGCCGTGGGCGGCTTCACCGGTGCCGCGATCGGCTCCTGGACCGAAGCCCTCGTCGGCGCCTACGGCGGCTTCGTCAGCGGGGCCACCCTGGGCAGCGGACTGGCCTGCTCGCTGGCGGCCGGTGCCGACGACGAGCGGCGCCGTGCGGGGGTCGCCCGGCTCGGTTACGGCGCCGGCGCCGCCCTCGGAGCCCTGCTCGGCCTCTGGCTCGGCACGAGGGGCGTCGACCGCCTGGCGCCGATGGCCGGCTTCTTCGCCGGGCTCGACCTCGGCAGTCTCGTCGTCGGACTCGCCGTCGCCCGCCTGCTGCGGGTGGAGATGCTGCCGCCCGCACTGCCCGGCCTGCTCACCACGGCGGGCGCGGGAGGCGGCGCCTGGGTGGGGACGGTACTCGACCATCCGGTGGCCGTCGCGGGCCGGCTCGCGATCGGCTGCGCGGCGGGCCTGCCGCTCACCCTCCTCCTGTTCCGCGCGCTGGAGAGGGCGGTCGCCGACTACGTCGATCACGGCGGCGCGGGGTACGACGAACGGCGCGGCAACCGGCTCTAGACGTATTGATCCCGCCCGCCGCGAGACCGGCCGTCATCCGGTGCGGTCCCCGCCGATGACTTGTGCCCCGGTCGCCGGTCTGTATCTCCAGGACGCAGTCAACCGCAATCGCAGTCCAGGAGCCGATCATGACCACCACCTACACGTTCGACGTCTTCTCCAGCCTCGACGGCTTCGGTGCCGCCGGTGGCGACTGGACCGGCTACTGGGGCAAGCAGGGCCCCGAGCTGCTCGACCACCGGCTCGCGCTGTACGCCGAGGAACAGCGGATGGTCTTCGGAGCCAACACGTACCGGGCGTTCGCCCAGATGCTGGCCGAGAGCACCGAGGGGTCCGACGTGCGTGACCCCTGGGTCACCCGGATGCGGAACCTGCCGACGACCGTGGTGTCGTCCACGCTGGAAGGCCCTCTCGACTGGGCGGACGCGACCGTCGCGAGCGGTGACGCCGTCGACGTCGTCGCCCGGCTCAAGGAGGAGTCCGAGGTGCCGTTGCGCTCCCACGGCAGCCTGTCGATGAACCGGGCCCTGATGGCCGCCGGCCTGGTCGACCGCGTCCAGGTGACGCTGTTCCCGGTGATCACGGGGAAGAGCGGGCTCGACCCGGTCTTCCAGGGCGCGGACGACTTCGATCTCGAACTGATCGACCGGCGAACGCTCGACGGCCACATCCAGGAGCTGGTCTACCGGCCGACGCCGCATGCGTGAATCGGTCGCTGCGGCGCACCGAGGTCAGTGGCCGTGCGGCCGGAGCCACCCCGGCCGGTGGAGGGACGGCCTGCGATGCCCCGCGGGCTCCGCCGTGGGGTCGGCGGGGGCGTCCTGGCCCGCCGGCCGGCCGGCGAGTTCGTCGCGCTCCGCGTAGGCCTGCCGGGCGGCCAGCCGGTCCGTGCGGCGCTTCTTGCTGCGGTGGCGGGCCAGCACCGTCCCGGCCAGCAGCATCCACATGCCCAGGCCGAAGATCAGGGTCAGCGCGATACCCCCGAGGAACGCCCCCAGCGTGCTGATCGTGAAGGGCTCGGTTCCCATCAGGGAGACCGTGTAGTCCGGACCGCCGGACAGGTTGTCCGCGATCAGCAGGCCCGTGAAGGCGGCGGCGCCCGCCATCAGCAGGAGACCCAGCACCAGCATGGTTCTCACCTCGTCGCATCCGGATGTCCTCCAGACGGGTTACCGGGAGGAATGGGGCAAAACGTGGTGCGCCCGTCAACGGGATGGAGCCACTACCGCTCGTTGCATAAATTAGTAATAATCGAGGCCGTCGTCGACGAGCACCTGACCCCGCCCCGTACCGGAAGGCCGTACGACATGACGCCCTACGCCCGCCGCGGCGTACACGGCCAGACCGTGGAAGCCCTCGCCCGCCGCATCCTGGGCGGACGGATCCCCGAGGGAGCCACGCTCGATCTGGTCGCGCTCCAGAGCGAGCTGGACGTGAGCCTGACCGCGCTGCGCGAGTCGCTGAAGGTGCTGGCCGCCAAGGGCATGGTCGACGCCCGGCAGAAGCGCGGCACCTTCGTCCGCTCCCGCGCCGACTGGAACCTGCTCGACGCCGACGTCCTGCGCTGGCGGTTCGAGGGCGGCGGCAGCGCAGGCTCCGGCCTCGCGCTGCTGCGCGACCTCGCCGAGGTGCGGGCCATCGTGGAACCGGCCGCCGTCCGCCTCGCCGCCGGCCGCCGCACCGACGACGACCTCGCCGCGCTGGAGGCCGCGCTGGCCGCGATGGGGGAGGAGGACCCCGACCCGGCCCGCGCCGTGGCGGCCGACCTCGCGTTCCACCGCGCCCTGCTCGCCGCCACCCACAACGAACTCCTCGAACGCATGGAGATGGTGATCTCGTCCGGGCTCGCCCACCGCGACCGCATCGTGCACAGCTCCCCGCACAGCGGCGATCCGGTACCGGCCCACCGCGCGGTCCTGGACGCCGTCCGCGACCGCGACCCGCGGGCGGCGGAGGCGGCCATGCGAGCCCTGCTCGATCAGGCCGGCCGCGACCAGGAGCGGATCGGCAACCCCGATGCGGGGCGCCACCCCGACAGCACAGGCACGACCGGCACCGCCGACCACACGGAGAGGCAGCCCACCCAGTGAAGATCGCCCGCATCGAAACGTTCCTGGTCCCGCCGCGCTGGCTGTTCTGCCGCGTGGAGACCGACGACGGCGTGGCCGGCTGGGGCGAACCCGTCGTCGAGGGCCGCGCCGAGGTCGTCCGCGCCGCCGTCGACGTCCTCGCCGAGCAGCTGATCGGCAAGGACCCCCTGCGCATCCAGGACCACTGGCAGATCCTCACCAAGGGCGGCTTCTACCGCGGCGGTCCCGTCCTGTCCAGCGCCGTCGCCGGCCTCGACCAGGCCCTGTGGGACATCGCCGGCAAGACCTACGGCGCACCCGTGCACGCCCTGCTGGGCGGCCCCGTGCGCGAGCGGGTCCGGGTCTACGCCTGGGTCGGCGGCGACGAGCCCGCCGCGCTCGCCGAGCAGATCGCCGCCCAGGTGGAGGCCGGTTTCACCGCGGTGAAGATGAACGGCGCCGGAGCCGTCTCGCCCCTGACCACCCCCGCCGAGACCGCGGCCGTCGTCGACCGGGTCGCCGCCGCCCGCGAGGCCCTCGGACCCGACCGCGACGTCGCCGTCGACTTCCACGGCCGCTTCACCGCCGCGAGCTCCCGCCGGGTCCTGGCCGAACTCGCGCCGCTGCACCCGCTGTTCGTCGAGGAACCGGTCGTCCCCGAGCAGAGCCACCTGCTGTCCCGGCTCGCCGCGGCCACCGACATCCCCCTCGCCACCGGCGAACGGCTCTACGGCCGGAGCGAGTTCCTGCCCGTGCTCGCCGCGGGTGTCGCCGTCGCCCAGCCCGACCTCTCGCACGCCGGCGGCATCTCCGAGGTGCACCGCATCGCCTCGCTCGCCGACACCTACGGCGCCCTGCTCGCCCCGCACTGCCCGCTCGGCCCGATCGCCCTCGCCGCCAGCCTCCAGGTCGCCTTCGCGACGCCGAACTTCCTCATACAGGAACAGAGCCGGGGCATCCACTACAACAAGAGCGCCGACCTGCTGACCTACCTCGTGGACACCGAGCCCTTCCGCTTCGTGGACGGACACGCGCCCCGCAGCGACGCGCCCGGCCTGGGCATCGACATCGACGAGAAGGCCGTACGCGCCGCCGACCGCGACGGGCACGCCTGGCGCAACCCGGTGTGGCGGCACGCCGACGGATCGTTCGCCGAGTGGTGAGGCCCGATCACACCGACCGGGGTCCCGGCCCGCGGCGCGCTCCGGTGCCGTCCTACCCTGGCCGACGGCCGCCGCTGCGCGACGCCCGACCTGTCACACGCTGAGAAGGAGACCTCCTGTGGATCTGCGAGCGGCCCTGGCCGCCCACCGACTCGTCGCCATCGTGCGCGGAGCCGACGCCGACGCCGCGCTGCGCACCGTACTGACCCTGGCCGAGGAGGGCGTGGACCTCATCGAGGTGTCACTGACCGGCGAGGACGCCCTCCGGGTCATCGAGCGCGCCAGGGAGGCCCTCGGCCCCGACCGGCCGCTGGGCGCCGGCACGGTACTGACCGCCGACGACGCGCGGGCCGCCCACGCGGCCGGCGCGGACTTCGCCGTCACCCCCGGCCTGGGCGAGGGCGTCCCCGCCGCCCGCGAGCTGGGCATGCCCGTGCTGGCCGGGGTCATGACGCCCACCGACATCCTCACGGCACGCACCCTCGGCGCCACGGCACTGAAGCTCTTCCCGGCCGCCCAGGCCGGCGGTCCCGACTACGTCAAGGCGCTGCGCGGACCCTTCCCGCGCGAACCGCTCGTGCCCGTCGGCGGGGTCGACGAGGCGGGCGCCCGCGCCCATCTGGCGGCCGGCGCCACCGCCGTCGGCGTCGGCTCCCCGCTGATCGGCGACGCCGCGGACGGCGGCAGCCTCGACGACCTCCGCGCCCGCGCCCGCGCCTTCCGCGCCGCCGTCCGGGAGGCCCGGCCGTGACCGGCGCGCACCGTACGTTCCGCTCCACCCGGACGCCACCGCTCGCCGCCGTCGCCGGGCAGCCGTCATGAGCGCCGCGAGCGCCTGGCGTCCCGTCCAGGGTCCAGTGGTCTGCGTGGGAGAGACCATGGCGGCCATGGCGCCCGAGCCGCCCCACTCTCTGGACGGCGCCGAGTCGGTCCGGCTCTCCGTGGCGGGTGCCGAGTCGAACGTCGCCATGTACCTCGCCGACCACGGGGTGCCCGTCTCCTGGCTCTCGGCGGTCGGCGATGACGCGCTCGGGCGGCGGGTGCGGGCGGCTGTCGCGGGGGCCGGCGTGGACGTCTCGGGCGTGCGGACCGACCCGGACCGGCCGACCGGCCTGCTGCTGAAGGACCCGGGCGCCGAGGGAACCCGCGTGCACTACTACCGGAAGGGCTCGGCCGCCTCCGCCCTCGGCCCCGGCGCCCTGGACGACGACCGGGTCGGCGGCGCCGCCCTCCTGCACCTGACCGGCGTCACCCCGGCACTCTCCGGGTCCTGCCGGGCCCTGGTGGAACGGGCACTGCACCTCCCGCGCGAGGAGCGTCCCCACGCGGTCAGCTTCGACGTCAACCACCGCGCCGCGCTGTGGCCGCCGGACACGGCGCCCCACGTCCTGCGCGACCTGGCCGACCGCGCCGACATCACCTTCGTCGGCCTCGACGAGGCCCAGGACCTGTGGGGCGCCGGCCTGACCGCCGACGACGTGCGCGGACTGCTCGGCGGGCCCCGTGTCCTCGTCGTCAAGGACGGCGCCCGGGGCGCGACCGCGTACACCGGCGACGACGCGTGCACGGTGCCCGCCCTGCGGACGGACGTCGTGGAACCCGTCGGCGCCGGTGACGCGTTCGCCGCCGGATTCCTCGCCGGCCTGTGGCGGGGCGCCGGTCTCACCCGGGCCCTGCGCCTGGGCCACATCACCGCGACGTCCGCGCTGCGCGTGGTCGGGGACCACGGGCCCCTGCCCGGCACGGCAGCCGTCGAGGCGCTGCTGGACCTCACCGACGAGGAATGGCGGGAACGGGATCAGGCGATGCCGTAGAGGACGAACTCCTCCCACGAACCCGTGATCTCGGCGGAGCGGGCACGCAGCGCGTACTGGAGCGAACCGGTGTAGCCGTTCTCCATGGTGACGAAGAGGCCGTTCAGCGTGGACTGGAGGGCGTAGCGGTCCAGGCTCTCGTTGTAGTAGAGGACGAACCGCTCCCAGCCGCCCACGCTCGTGGAGCGGGCGCGCAGGACGTTCTGCGCGCTGCCGGTGTAGTTCTTCTCCACGGCCACGTAGCGGTTGTTCGCGAGGGAACGCAGCGCGTAGGTCTGGCTCGCCTCGTCCCACTCGAAGGCGAAGCCCTCCCAGGAGCCGCCGAACTCGGCTGAACGGGCACGCTGCACGCCGGTGTTCGGGGCCGGGTAGTTCACCTCGGTGGCCACGTAGCGGTTGTTGCGGACCGACTGCAGGGCGAGCAGCTCGGGCTCGGCGGCAGCGGCGAGCGGGGCCCGGCGGGCCTCCGCCCCGTCCGTCACGCGTGCCAGCTCGGAGGCGTCCACCGCATCCCAGCCGGCGGGCGCGGCCGGCCGCTCGGCGACCGGCGCGGCGACCGCCGCGGGAACGGCCAGACCGGTGACCGCCACCAGGGCGCTCAGGGACAGCAGAACGGAAGTCGTACGTCTCACGGGAATTCCTCGGCTTTCCTCATACGGAGCACAGGGTGACGAGACCGATTTCTCCGCACCCCCCAGGACCGCCCTCGTCGCCCCTCCCCGGGCACGTCGGCGGCCGCCCCGCCCTCGCGGCGGAGCTTGATCAGCATAGAGACGCAGTTGTGCGACAAGGACCGGATCAGTCGCCGATTCAAAGAAATTCGACCGGAATCTCACGGCGTTACGGATTCCGCGAATTCCCGTTAATTCGAACTCCATCCCGCGTTTCCTCGTGCTCCGGTCGAGGCACGCCGGACCCGGCCGGGTACTCCCGGCTCAGTACCGCGGGTTGCTCCCGCTGCCGGACGACCGCGCGGCCGTTCCCCGGCAGCGTGGAGGGCGTGAAACTCAGCCGACCCGCACGCCGGGCCCTCCTCGTCGTCCACGTCGTCGCCTCCGCCGGCTGGCTCGGGCTCACCTTCGGGCTGCTGGCCCTCGGACTCACCGCGGTCACGACCGCTTCCCCGGCCGCGGTGGAGGCCGGCGTCCGCGGCATGAAGCTCTTCGCCGACTGGCTGCTGCCGCCTCTCGCCCTCCTCACCCTGCTCAGCGGACTGGTGCTGGCCCTCGGCACCCAGTGGGGGCTCGCCCGGCACCGCTGGGTGTTCACCAAGTTCTGGCTGACCCTGGCCACCACGGCCGCCACCGTCCTCGCCCTGCGCCCCGGCGTGAACGCGGCGGTAACCGCCGTGGCGGCGGGGGAGTCGCTGCCGGACGCCGGGGACATCCTGTTCGGCCCCGTCGTCTCGCTCACGGCCTACGTCTTCATGACGGTGATCTCGGTCCTCAAGCCCTGGGGACCGACCCGCCGCGGGCGCGGGCTTCGCCCCCGCCACCCCGGCGGGCTGCGACGGGAGGGGACAGTTCGTAGCATGACGTCATGAACGGCACAGTCCCCGACGTGATGCGGGCGGCGTACATCGACGCCGTCGGTCCGGCGGACGCCATCCGCCACGGCCCCCTCCCGGTGCCGCCGCTGGGACCCACCGACGTGCTCGTGCGGGTGTCGGCCGTGGCGGTCGACCCCGTCGACACCTTCGTACGGTCCGGTGCCTACGCCACACCGCTGCCGCTGCCCTTCGTCGTCGGCCGCGACCTGGTGGGCGAGGTCGCCCTGGCCGGGTCCGGCGCGGCCGGTTTCACCCCGGGGCAGCGGGTGTGGTGCAACAGCCTGGGCCACGCGGGCCGGCAGGGCTCCTTCGCCGAGTACGCGGCGGTCGCCGCCGAACGCCTCTACGCGGCGCCGCCCGGCATCACCGCCGAACACCTCGTGGCCGCCGCCCACCCGGCGGCCTCCGCCTGGCTGGCGCTCTTCCGGCACGGACGGCTCCGGGCGGGCGAGACCGTGTACGTCGGCGGCGGTGCCGGGAACGTCGGTGGCGCGGCGGTGGCGCTGGCCGCCCGCGCCGGGGCCCGGGTGGTCGCCACGGCACGTGCCGAGGACGCGGCGGCGGTCCGGGAGCTGGGCGCCGCCGAGGTCCTCGACCACCGGTCGCCCGACCTCGCCGAGCGGGTGCGCCGGGCGGCGCCCGACGGTTACGACGTCCACCTCGACACGTCGGGGCACGGAGTGCTCGCCGACTCCGTGGAGGCGCTGGCCATGGGCGGACGGCTGGTCGCGATGGTGGGGCTGGGCGGCGGGCCCTCCCCGCTGCCGGTGAGCCGGCTCTACACCAGGGACGCGAGCATCGTGGGCTTCGCCATCAGCAACGCCACGACCGCCGACCTGGCCGAGGCGGCCGAGGGCGTCGTCGGCGTCCTCACCGAGACACAGTGGCGGCCGCGCATCACCGATCGGCTGCCGTTGTCGATGACGGCGGAGGCCCACCGCCGGCTGGAGGCCGGGGAGGTGCGGGGGCGGCTGGTCCTCACACCCTCGTGACCGTCCCCGGCGCACTCCGCCGCCGGCGGATCACCCCAGTGGCCGGACGGTCAGCATCTGCTGCGCGTGGCCCACGGGGCCGTCGACGTCGTGCAGCACGGTGCTGGTGATGCCCTGGCCGGTGGGGCCGAAGACAACCGTGGTGTCCAGGCCGGTCCAGGGCCCGCGGGGCGCGCGGTGCAGGTGCAGGGTCAGGTCGACGTTCGGGAACATCCACTCGGTCGGCGACTGCCGTACGGCGATGCCGTTGGCGGTGTCCACCAGGGTGACGTAGGAGGCCAGCGGGCTCGCCGTCTCACCGGCGACCAGGTCGAGGCCGGTGGAGATCCAGGCGGTGGTGCGGCCCGGGAGCGGCGGTGCCACCGGGCGCACGTCCAGGGAGGCGATGTATCCGCCGGGCCACGCGGTGTCCATGGGCCAGGGGGCGAGAGTCTCCGGCGCGGCGAGCCGCTCCGCGCCGCCGCCCGCCACGGCGCCGGTGTCCACGTCGGCCAGCAGCCAGGCCCTGGCCCGGGTCACGGACCGGCCCGCGATGAGCACGGTCGCCTCGACCAGTTCTATGGTGCGGCCGGGGCGGACGGTCTCCACCCGGATCTCGCACTCGTCAAGGGCCGGGCGGCCGAGGATGTCGAAGCTGATCCTGCTCAGGGACATGGCCGCGCCCTCCCGCCCGGCCAGGTGGCGGTCGACGGCGTGCACGATCAGTCCGCCGAGCGGACTGAAGTGCTGCTCGTCCGCGCTCCACGCCCCGCCGGCGTGCACGGTGGGCTTGTAGCGGTGCTCGTCGATCCGCTCGTAGTAGCTGTCCGGGGTCGCGGTGCTGGTGTTCAACGGGCTGCTCCTGGAACGACGGCGGCGAGGAGAGGGGCCCCGGACGGCGGTGCCCGGGCCGCGACCAGGATAGTTCCGCCACGGAACGGGTCATCTCCCGAGTGGCCCGCCCCCGGCTGGGAACCCAGGTGGGGAAACGCAGGGGGCTGAAGGGGAAGGGAGCGGCGCCATGGCGAGGAACCGGGGCAAGGGCGAGGACCTGGAGAAGGGCGACAAGGTCACCTGGAGCAGCCACGGCTCCCGGGCCGAGGGCGAGGTGGAGAAGAAGATCACCAAGCGCACGGAGGCCGGGGGCCGCACGGTGGACGCCTCGCCCGACGACCCGCAGTACAAGGTCCGCAGCGACAAGTCGGGCGGATCGGCGGTGCACAAGCCGTCGGCGCTGAAGAAGAAGTGAGGCGACATGGACGGTGACGAGCTGCAGGAGATCCGGGACGGCTTCCGCGAGCTGGTGAACATGGCGCCGGCCGATCTGGAGGCATGGCTGGAGACCGACGAGTCCCAGGACGCCGGTCATCACCAGGACGGGGGCGAGTCCACCGGACACGCGTCCGGCCGTCGGATCGTGCGGATCCAGCGGACGAACAAGGAGGACCTCTCGGACGACGACTACGAGCACATGCGCAAGGTCGTCGGCTACGTCCGCCGGCACCTGGCCCAGCGCCCGTCGGGCGACGTCGAGGAGTCCAGGTGGCGCTACTCGCTCATGAACTGGGGCCATGACCCCCTCGCATGACACCGCCGTCGCGCCCGCCGGAAGGAGACGCACCCGATGGGAGACCCGCACCGGCGCCCCGAGGGCGTCAGCGACGAGACAGTGGCGGCCCTGGGCTCCCTGTCCAAGGCCCTGGAGACGACCGAGTGCGCCCGCGGGCACCTGTTCGCCTTCCACCAGCTGACCGGCTCGGCGGACTTCGAGCTGGACCGCGCCGTCGACCTGCTGCGCGCCGCCGGGCACCCGGAGTGGGCGGAACGGGTCCGTACGGAGATCCTGGGCCGCAACGTCATCCCCGGCCACTGGACGTTCCAGGTCGTCGAGGCGTACGACCGGACCTACTACGAGCCGTTCCGGGACCTGGAGCGCGAGGCCGTGGACCGGCTCGCCGAGGGCCGCGACCACCTGTACGAGGCGGAGCTGAAGGAGGCCCGCCGCACCCGGAACCACCCGGACCACACGGCCGGCCCCGACACCCCTCCCACCTGACGGCGCAGTGCCCGGCGCTTCTGTTCAGTCGCGTCCGCGGGCCCGTTTGAAGCGGTCCAGGCCCTCGGCGAGGTCGACGATCGGGTCCGGGTAGGCGTCGTACTCGGCGCGCTCCCGGCCCGTCAGCCGCCACGGCTCGTGCACCGACCGCCCCTCCAGTCCCGCCAGTTCGGGCACCCAGCGCCGCACGTACGCCCCGTCCGGGTCGAAACGCCGTGCCTGGGTCGTGGGGTTGAGGACGCGGTGCGGGCGGGTGTCCGTGCCGGTACCGGCGGTCCACTGCCAGTTGAGCTGGTTGTTGGCCACGTCGCCGTCCACGAGCAGGTCCAGGAAGTGCCGGGCGCCCACCCGCCAGTCGATGTAGAGCGTCTTGGTGAGGAAGCTGGCGGTCAGCAGCCGGGCCCGGTTGTGCATCCAGCCCTCGTGCCGCAACTGGCGCATGGCCGCGTCGACGACCGGGTAGCCCGTGCGCCCGTCCTTCCAGGCGGCGATGTCCTCGTCGGCCTGGGCGCCGGTGCGCCAGTGGTCGTTCCGGGTGCGGTAGTCGTGCGCCGAGGAGCGCGGCCGCGCGGCCAGCACCTGGTGGTGGAAGTCCCGCCAGGCGACCTGCCGTACGAACGCCTCCGCGCCCGCTCCGCCTTTGCCGCGGGCGCGGTGGACCAGCTCGACGGGGGAGAGGGCACCGAAGTGCAGATGGGGGGAGAGCCGGGAGGTGGCGTCGCCGGCCAGGTCGTCGTGGCCGTCCGCGTAGCCGGTGATGCCGTCGCGCAGCCAGGCGGTCAGCCGCTTCCTGGCCTCCCGCTCGCCGCCGGCCGGCAGGCCTGGGGACAGTCCCGTGAGGTCCCGGCGGCTCGGCAGCGGTTCCGAGCCGATGCCGCCCGGGACCCGGATCTTGCGGGGCGCGGCGAGAGACTCGCGCACGGAGCACTCGCTCCAGCGGCTGTGGTACGGCGTGAAGACGGCGAAGTGGTCGGAGGAGGCAGGAGTGACGGCCCCCGGCGCCAGCACGGTCGTCACCGCGTCGTGGACGTGCAGCCGGCACCCCTTGGCCTCGAGGGCGTCGCGGAGCCGCTCCTCGCGCCGGTGGGCGTGCCCGCTGACGTCGGACGCCATGTGCACCTCGTCGGCCTCCGCCTCGGCGGCCACCGCGCACACCTGGTCCACCAGGTCGCCGGAGCGCACGACGAGGTGCCCGCCCCGCTCCCGCAGCCCCGCGTCCAGGTCGTGCAGGCAGTCGGCGAGGAACGCGAGCCGGTTGGGCGCCGCGAACCCGGCCGCGTCGACGGCGTGGTCCCGGACGAACAGCGGCACCACGGCGCTCGACCCGTCCAGGGCGGAACGCAACGGCGGATGGTCGTGCAGCCGCAGGTCGCGGGTGAACAGGACGACCGACGTGGTCATGACGCTCCTTGGTGGGGGGATCGGGCCGCCGCGGCGCCGGTCGCGGATCCGCGGCGCGCGGCTCTCATGAGGCGGACGTGTCCCGGGTGGCGGCCCGGGCGATGTTGCGGGCCATGCCGCCGAACACCGCTGCGTGGAAGGCCCACACGCTCCACCAGTAGGCGTGCCCGGCCAGCCCGTGCGGGTGGAACAGCGCCCGCTGGCGGTACCGCGTCCGGCCCTCGGCGTCGGTGTCGGCGTACATCTCCAGCCAGGCCAGGCCCGGCAGCCGCATCTCGGCGCGCAGCCGCAGCAGCCGGCCCGGGACGATCTCCTCCACCCGCCAGAAGTCGAGCGAGTCGCCCGCCCGCAGCCGGGCCGCGTCCCGGCGGCCGCGGCGCAGACCGACCCCGCCGACCAGCCGGTCGAGCCAGCCCCGTACCGCCCAGGCCAGCGGGAAGGAGTACCAGCCGTTGTCGCCGCCGATCCCCTCGATGACCCGCCACAGCGCGGCGGGCGAGGCGTCGACGGTGAGCGTGCGGTGGTCGGTGTAGAGGCTGCCGCCCGCCCAGTCCGGGTCGGTGGGCAGCGGATCGCTGGGCGCCCCCGGGACCGACGCGGACGACCAGCGGGTGGTGACCTGTGCGTCCCGCACGCGTTGCAGGGCCAGCCGCAGCGCGCCGTCGAAGCCGAGCGGATAGCCCGGCGGCGCGGGCACGTACTTCAGGATGTCGTTCTCCCGGCACACCACCTCGTGCCGCAGCGACTCGGTGAGCGGGCGGGCGATCGAGGCGGGGACGGGAGTGATCAGTCCGACCCAGTGGCTGGACAGGCCCGGTGAAAGCATCGGCACCGAGACGATCAGCCGCTTGCGCAACTGTGCGACCTCGGCGTAGCGGACCATCATCTCGCGGTAGGTCAGGACGTCCGGCCCGCCCACGTCGAAGGCGCGGGACACCTCCGCCGGCATCGTCGCGCTGCCGACGAGCGCGCGCAGCACGTCCCGGACGGCGATCGGCTGGATGCGGGTGTGCACCCAGCTGGGCGTGACCATCACCGGCAGCCGCTCGGTGAGGTAGCGCAGCATCTCGAAGGAGGCCGACCCGGAGCCGATGACCACCGCCGCCCGCAGCACGGTCGTGGGCACCCCCGAGGCCAGGAAAATGCGGCCGACCTCGGCGCGGGAGCGCAGGTGCGGGGAGAGTTCCCGTTCCGGCACGTCCGACGGGGTCAGTCCGCCGAGGTAGACGATGCGCCGCACCCCGGCCGCCTCGGCCCGCTCGGCGAAGGTGCGCGCCGCCTGCCGGTCCGTTTCCTCGAAGTCGTCGCCGCTGCCCAGCGCGTGCACCAGGTAGTAGGCCACGTCGACGCCGTCCATCGCCCGCGCCACCGAGTCGGCGTCCAGGACATCGCCGCGCACCACCTCGGCCTCGCCGGCCCACGGGTGGTCGCGCAGCTTGTGCGGGGAGCGGGCCAGGCACCGCACCCGGTGCCCCGCGCCGAGCAGTTCCGGCACGAGCCGGCCGCCGACGTAGCCGGTGGCGCCGGTGACGAGGCAGCGCAGGTTGGTTCCGCCGCCGTCACTCGGGCCTTCGCCGCTCGCGCGGTCGCGTTCTGCACTCATGGGGCTCCGTCTCTCCCGGGACAGTCATCACGTGATCACTTCCCGCGGGCGCACGGTGATGGATGCGCGAGTGCCCAGGTTGACCCTTCTATACGCTGATCGCGTGGCGACAGCGAACCAGCGCGGGCAGCACGCGCACGAACGGGGGACCGGGGCCGGTCCCGAGGCGAGTGACCTGCACGTCCTCGCCTCGCACCTGAGGCGGATGAACGGCGAGATCAACCGCCTCGTGCACGGTTTCGCCGGCAGCCACGGTCTGCACGCCACCGACGTGCAGGCGCTCGCGGCGATCCTCGACTCGCCCGAGCCCATGACGCCGGGCCGGCTGCGCGAGCACCTCGGGCTCACCTCGGGCGCGGTGACCGCGTGCGTGGACCGGCTGGAGCGCGCGGGGCATGTGCGCCGGGTCCGGGAGAGCGCCGACCGCAGGGTCGTTCATCTGCACTACGTGCCGGAGGCGCGGGCGGCGGCCCGGACGTACTTCAGGCCGCTGGCCGAGGCCGCCGCGTCGGCCCGCTCGCGCTTCGACGAGGACGAACTGGCGGTCGTGGTGCGTTTCCTGGCGGCGATGAACCAGGAACTGGGTCTCGTACGGTCCGACGCCGGCTGATCGAGGGCCGTCCGCCGCATCCGGAGGACCCGCCGGGGCAGAAGAGCGGTGTGTCACGAGAGGCCTCAGTAGTTCAATCATTGAGATTGTTTATGATCGAGTTACTTTCCTCGCCGCCGGAGACCAGGAGACCTGAAGACCGATGTCCATCCCCACCCGACGCGCCCGCTGGCTCGTCCCCGTCGTCCTGCTCCTGGCCTGGCTCGGCATCGGCGGAGTGCTCGGCCCGTACGCCGGAAAGCTCGGCGAGGTCGCCACCAACGACCAGGCCGCCTTCCTGCCCCGCAGCGCGGAGTCCACCCAGGTCGTCGACGCCCAGAAGGCGTTCCAGCAGGACGAGACGCTCCCGGTCATCGTCGTGTGGACCGCGGACGACGGCGGTTCCGTCACCGAGCACCGCGCGGCGGCCACCCGGTCGGTCGCCTCCGTCGAGGGCGGGCCCGGCGTCGTGGGGCCCCCGTCGCCGGCGCTGCCCTCCGAGGACGGCGAGGCGCTCCAGGCCGTCGTCCAGCTGAGGCCCGACCTCGGCGAGGCACTGCCCGACGCCCTGGACCGCGTCCAGGACGCCGTCGGGAAGGTGCCCGGCACCGAGGCGCAGCTCGCGGGACCGGCCGCCTCCCAGGCCGACCTCTCCGACGCCTTCTCCGGCATCGACGGACTGCTGCTCGGCGTCGCCCTGATCACCGTGCTGGTGATCCTGCTGCTCGTCTACCGCAGCGTCCTGCTGCCCCTGGTCATCATCCTCGGAGCGGTCTTCGCCCTCGGCCTGGCCTGCGCGATCGTGTACGCCCTCGCCGACCGCGGCGTCGTCCGCGTGGACGGGCAGGTCCAGGGCATCCTCTCCATCCTGGTCATCGGCGCCGCCACCGACTACGCGCTGCTGCTCACCGCCCGCTTCCGCGAGGAACTCGCCCGGCACCCCGACCGGTTCGGCGCCGTGCTCGCCGCGCTGCGGGCCTCCTGGGGCGCCGTCGTCGCCAGCGCGGCGACCGTCGCCCTGGGCCTGCTGGCGCTGCTGCTCAGCGACCTGACCAACAATCGCGCGCTCGGGCCCGTCGGTGCCATCGGCATCGTCTGCGCGGTGCTGAGCACGCTCACCTTCCTGCCCGCCGTGCTGGTGCTGCTCGGCCGCGCCGCCTACTGGCCGGCCAAGCCCGTCCGGACCGGCGACCCCGAGGCCGGGCACCGCCTGTGGCACCGCGTCGCCGAACGGGTGGACCGGGCCCCGCGCCGCATCTGGGCGATCTCGCTGGCCGCGCTGATCGCCTGCGCCGCCTTCGCGCCGACCCTGACCTCCCGGGGTGTCCCGCTGGACGAGATCTTCGTCAACGACGCGCCCTCGGTCTCCGCCCAGCAGACGCTGGCCCGGCACTTCCCGGGCGGCTCCGGCAACCCGGCCGTGATCATCGCCGACGCCGACCGGGCGGACCCGGTCCTCACGGCCGCCCGCGACACCCGCGGCGTCGCCTCCGCAGCCCCGGTCACCGAGTCCGGCCGCCCCGGGCGCGGGGAGCCGAGGGTCGTCGACGGACGGGTGCGGATCGACGCGACGCTCCAGGCGCCGGCCGACAGCGACGCCGCCAAGAGCGCGGTGGCCCGGCTCAGGACCGCCGTCCACGAGGTGCCCGGCGCGGACGCCCTGGTCGGCGGCTACACCGCCCAGCAGTACGACACCCAGTGCACCGCCGAACACGACCGCACGCTCATCGTGCCCGTGGTCCTCGCCATCATCCTGGTCATCCTGATCGCCCTGCTGCGCTCGCTGCTGATGCCGGTGCTGCTGGTGGCGACGGTGGCGCTGAACTTCCTGGCCACCCTGGGCGTCTCGGCCCTCGTCTTCACCCACGTGTTCGGCTTCAGCGGCACGGACGCCTCCGTCCCGCTGTACGGGTTCGTGTTCCTGGTCGCCCTGGGCGTGGACTACAACATCTTCCTGATGTCCCGGGTGCGCCAGGAGTCGCTGGAGCACGGGGTGCGGGAGGGCATCCTGCGGGGCCTGACCGCCACCGGTGGCGTGATCACCTCGGCCGGTGTCGTCCTCGCCGCCACCTTCGCCGCGCTCGGGGTGATCCCGCTGGCCTTCCTGGTGCAGATCGCCTTCATCGTGGCCTTCGGCGTACTGCTGGACACCCTCGTGGTGCGCTCCCTGCTGGTCCCCGCGCTCGCCCGCGACATCGGCCGCGCCGCCTGGTGGCCGAGCCGGCTCGGCCACCGCACACCGCCCGGGACGGAGTGACCCGGGCGGGACGTCACGCGCCGGGAGTCCCCGGGGCGGGCCGCACCGTGCCGAGGTAGCGCCGCACCTCGATCTCGATGACGACCCGCTCCGGGTTCTCCCGGGGCTGCTTGTAGCGGGCCGCGTACCGGACCTCCGCGTCGCGGACCGACGCGGCGTCCTCCCGTACGGTCGCGACGCCCTCCAGCGTGGACCAGCGTCTGCCGTCCACCTGCCCCACGGCGACGACGGCGGACCCGGCCCGCAGCACGTTGCGGGCCTTGGCGGTGCCCCGGCCGGTGATGACCCGGGCCGTGCGCGTGGTGTGGTCGTACGTCACTCCGACCGGGACCAGGTGCGGGCTCCCGTCCGCGCGCGGCGTCGACAGGAAGCACACCCGGCGCTCCCGCCAGAATCCGACGAACTCCTCGTCCGCGTCGTGCCGTTCCCCGGTGTCCATCCGATCTCCTCGTCCGAGCCGCGTGTGTCCCGTCGGGAACAGCATCGCCCGGGGCGCCGCGACGCCGCTCGGCGGGGTGCGCACCGGGATCAGGCGGCGGCGTCCCGTTCCGCGGAGCGCGGCGCGGCCGGCTCGGGGAGGCGGGCCGGGGCGTCCTGGCCGCGGCCGCCCGGGAGGAGTCTCAGATGGCGGCGCCGGGCGTGCCGGGCCGGGACCGGGTCGGCGAACAGCCGGTCCTCCAGATACGTCATGGTGAACAGCAGCAGCCCGACTCCGGGCAGCAGCAGGACGGCAACGTAAACCACGGTGCGGGGCCCCCTCCGCTGTGGACGACTCCTTTCGGGTGCCCCGGCGCACGCCGCTGATGAGCGGATGCCGAGTGGAGATGACGCAACTGTCGGACATAAGGGGCAAGTGGCGGGAAGGGGGTGGGTGTGTCCCGGCTCACCGGGCGTCATGTTCGGGTCCCGGATGGGTAGGCGGCCCCGACGGCGGACACGTCATCCCCGAAGAACGGAGCAGTCGAGCCGATGTCGCACACCTTCCCACCCACCGCCCAGGGCACGAACGCGCAGTTGGCGGCCTCCTGGTCGGACTGGTTCGGCGATCACACCGAGGCGCTCATCGGGATACCCCTGCGCATCGCACTCATCGTCCTGGTCCTGCTGGTGCTGCGCGCGGTGGCCAAGCGGGCCATCACCCGCGTGGTCAAGGGGGTTCTGGAGCCGTCGTCGGGCGAGGCCGAGCAGAGCCGCCCCCGCAGGTCCAACCGTGGAGCCACCGTCCTGCACCGCGACCGGACCAGGGCGCGCCAGCGCCGCGAGCAGCGGGCCCGCACCATCGGCTCGGTGCTCAGCAGCGCCGTGACCATCGTGCTGTTCATGGTCGGCGTGGCCATGGTGCTCGACCAGGTCGGCATCGCGCTCGGTCCCCTGCTCGCCAGCGCCGGAGTGGTCGGCCTGGCGATCGGCTTCGGCGCGCAGAGCCTCGTCGCCGACTACCTGTCGGGCCTGCTCATCATGGTCGAGGACCAGTACGGCGTCGGCGACTCCGTCGACCTCGGAGAGGCCGTCGGCGAGGTGGAGCACGTCGGCCTGCGGCTCACCCACGTACGTGACCTCAACGGCGGCCTGTGGCACATCCGCAACGGCGAGATCCTGCGCGTCCGCAACGACAGCCAGGAGTGGGCGCGCGCCGTCCTGGACGTCGCCGTGGCCTACGAGGCCAACCTCGACGCCGTCTACCGCGTCCTGGAGGAGACCGGCCACGCCCTGCGCGAGGACCCGCGGTTCGCGGACGTCCTGCTGGAGGACCCGGCGGTGTGGGGCGTGCAGTCGCTGGACGCCGACGGGGTCCTCGTGCGGCTGGCGGTCAAGACCGTGCCCCTCCAGCAGTGGGGTGTCACCCGTGAACTGCGCCGCCGGGTGAAGGAGGCCCTGGACGAGGCGGGCATCGACATCCCCTTCCCGCAGCGGACGGTGTGGGTGCGCACCGACCAGCCGGACGCCGAGGCGGACGCGCTCACGCGCTGACACGCGAGGGCCGGGATTTGCCGGTCCGGCAAACATCTTTGGCGTCGCCGGTGCGGCCGGTGGAGCCTGCGTACGGGGCGCGCGCGGGTCGCGCGTCCCGTGCACAGACGCGTCCGACCGCCGCCCAGGAGGCATCATGACCGACCTGCCCCTCCCCGCTCCCGCCGCGGAGTTCTGGGAGGCCCGCTACCGCGACACCGACCGCGTCTGGAGCGGCCGCCCCAACGGTCTGCTGGTCCGCGAGGCGAGCGGCCTCACGCCCGGGACCGCGCTGGACCTCGGCTGCGGTGAGGGCGCGGACGCCGTCTGGCTGGCCTCCCGCGGCTGGCGGGTCACCGGCGTGGACATCTCCGGCACCGCTCTCGAAAGGGCCGCCGGGCACGCGGCCGAGGCCGGGGTGGGCGACCGGATCGCCTGGGAACGCCACGAGCTGGGACTCTCCTTCCCCGAGGGCGCGTTCGACCTGGTCAACGCGCAGTATCTGCAGTCCCCGGTCGCCTTCGACCAGCGGGCGGTCCTGGACGCCGCGGCGCGGGCCGTGGCGCAGGGCGGGACGCTGCTGGTCGTGATGCACGCCGGCTGGCCCTCCTGGCAGACCGAGCCGCCCTTCGACGCGGTCTTCCCCACCCTGGACGGGGTTCTCGCCGAACTCGCCCTGCCGGACGGCGAGTGGACCGTCCGGACCACGGAGACCGTCCGCCGTCCGAGCGTCTCGCCGGAGGGTGCGGAGGGCTTCCGCGAGGACAACGTGTGGCGCCTGCGACGGGCGTGAGAGCCCTGATGTACCTGATATGTCGCTTTTGTTGAAGAAGTTATCTTCTGAGAATTTTGAGAAGAGAGGCATGTTTTGGGACTCACCGGACACCCTGGGGTGTGAAGGCCATTTGGCTACCAGAGGGAGATGGTGAAATGCCTTCCAAGGACAAGGTGCTCGAGGAAGTCACCCGCACCGAGAACATCGAGATCGACGCGGTACTCGACCCCGCCGAGGCTGACGGAGTCTTCCGTGACAGCCGCGAGTGCGCCGCGCTCGCCCTCCAGTCCGGAGGCGGCAGTCTGCTGCTTTCGCCGCCGGCCCCGCGCCCGAAGAAGGGCTGACGGACCGACGGGAGCAGTGAAATGGAGCAGTCGAGCACGTCAACCCTCCTGCAGGGCGCGGTGCTGGACCTCGCTTCCGACGTGGTCTCCGCTCTTCGGAGCGGAGACCACGTGCGAGCGGGCAGCACCCTGACGACCGGCGGCGCCGGTGAGGGCGTCGCGCGTGCGGCGGTACGCGTTCTGGGCGCCGACACGCTGTTGCCCGCCGTCCTCCTGCGCGTTCCGCCCGACCCCGGGCAACTCGCGGTGTTCAAGGACGCCGTCACGGCCCATCCGCCGCGTCCCGACGCGGCCCCCACCGTCGTATGGAGCCACTGGGCCATGGCCCGTGCCCTGCGCCGGCTCGACCATCCGCCGCCCGGCCCGACCGCCGGCGAGCCGGGTGCGGAACCCGGCACCGGCTGGCTCGACGAGGCCGGTTGGCAGGTGCTGACCCATCAGCTCGCGGTCCTCGCACCGCTCGCGCTGCCCGGCGAGGAGTGCGCGGTGACCCGCCTGGCCCGGCGCCGCCCGGTCGACGTGGCCCGCGGTTTCGTCCGGGCGGTGCGCCGCCGGGACTGGCAGCAGGCGGCCGGAGCCGGACGCTGGCTCACCCTCCTGGACGGGGTGCCGGAGAGCCTGGGCCTCGAAGCGGGACTCGACTTCGTACGCCTCATGGGCGGCTCGGACCCCAGGGTGGCGCTCCAGCTGGAGGCGGCGCGGCTGATGCCCGCCGGAGTCCTCCTGTGAGCGTCCGGGGCGTCGAGGAGGCGGCCCTGGACTGGGTGTGGGACCACCGGGACCGCTTCGCGCTCGGCGAGGACGCGCTCGCGGCGGAGGGCCAGGTCAACCGGACCTGGAAACCGCTGGGCGAGCTGACCCGGGTCTGCGCCTCCGTGTCCCTGTGCACCCCGCCGGCGGACCCGCTGCACAGCCGGGTGTCCGACCTGCTGGACTTCGCCTGGCAGCAGACCCACCGGGGCGAGCTGTTTCCGCTGATGCAGTCGCTGGAGCCCTTCGCCACCTACCCGTTGGAGGTGTACGCCGCCTTCGCCTCGGCCGGATTCCGCCACCCGGGCTACGAGGCGTCCGCCGCGGTGGTGGCCCGTACCCGGGGCTGGCGGCTGACCGAGCAGTACCCCACCCGGCGGCTCGGCGTGCTGGAGGCCGAGCGGCACAGCGGCATCCACCCGCACGGGCGGCTCCCGCAGGCGCTGGGCCGGACCTGGCTGGGCGGCCTGCCCGAGCCGTGGACCTTCGAACGGGCGGCCGGTTACGCGCTCACCCACGTCGTCTTCCACCTCACCGACTGGGGACGCAGCCCCCAGGGCGTGCCGTCCGATCTCGCGGACTACCTGGCGCACTGGCTGCCGCCCTGGCTCGACTCCTGTCTGGAGGCCCGGATGTGGGACCTGAGCTGCGAACTGCTGGCGGTCGCCGCCGGCCTGCCGCACCCGCCGGAGCCGGCCGTTCTGGAGGACGCCTGGCCGCGCGTCGCGGCCGCCCAGGACGCGTCCGGCGCGATCCCCGAGGAGGGGGCCCTGCAGGACGCCGCCGGGGAGCACGCGGGAAACGATCCCTATGACTTCACGGACTGTTACCACTCCACCCTGATGGCCGTGTTCGCGGCCGCGCTCACCACCGCACGGCTGGGCGACACGGACCACGCCGGACAAGGAGTGCCGGGATGACGGACACCCGCCTGATCCACGGCGTCGGCGCCGGTGCGCTGGAGTGGCTCTGGGCCCACCGCGACGGCTTCCGCCTGGAGCAGGACGTGGACCCCGAGACCGGCTTCCTGGAGCGCTTCAAACCGATCGGCGAACTCGCCCTGATCTGCAAAGTGCTCTTCCGCGAGGGAGTCGCCGGCTCCCGGCAGGCCCAGCTCGCGCGCCAACTGCTCGACCACACCTGGCGCGAGACCCTGGACGGCGGCCGGATGCTGGTGCGCGGCCAGCGGATCGAGCCCTTCTCGCCCGTCCCTTTCGAGGTGTACCTGCCGTTCAAGGAGCTGGGCTACAGCCAGCCCGAGGTGGAGGAGGCCACGGTCCTCAACCACCGGCTGGACAGCTGGGCCCGGTTCCCGGTGACGCCGACCCGGCGCCTGGGCCTGTCCGCGTTCCAGCGCCGGTTCGGCCTGGCCGCCCGGCCGCCCGAGGCCGACCTGGTCGCCACCACCTGGCTGGCCGGGACCCCCGAGCCCTGGACGGTCGAGGGCCACACCGCGTACGACATCACGCACACCGTCTTCCACCTGACCGACTGGGGCGAGAACCCCGGCGGGCTGCCGCCCTCCGTGGCCGAGTACCTCGCCACCTGGCTGCCGGTGTGGATCGACGACTGGCTGGACCTCGAACGCTGGGACCTGCTCGGCGAACTCCTCGTGGTCGACGCCTGCCTGCCCCGGCCCACCCTCGACGAGGCCGCCTGGCGGGGCTTCGCCGCCGCGCAGCAGCCCGACGGCGCCATGCCCGCCGTACGCACCATGCCCGAGGGCAGCCCCGACTCGCTGTTCGACCTGGTCTACCACCCGACCCTGGTCGCCGCCTTCGCCTCCCTGCTCGCCACCTCCCGCGCGCTCAGCGAGCTGGCGCACACGGCGTCGTGACGGGCCGTCCCACGCCCTGGCCGGGCGACCCCGACGACGCGGGCGACTTCCCGACGGGCCCGCCGGCGCCCCCCGCACCCGCCGACGACGCCGCCCTGCGCGAGCGGCTGACCGAGGCCGTCGCCGCCTGCGACGCCCCCGACGTCGTCTTCGCCGTCTCCCGGCACGGCCGGCGCATCCTGGTCGGCGGCGGCACCGCACCGCCCCCCGACGTCCCGCGCGAGGACCTGCGCTACGAGATCGGGTCGGCCTCCAAGACGTTCACCGGACTGCTGCTGACCCGGCTCGTACGGCGCGGCGCGCTCACCGGCGGCGAGGCCGCCGTCACCTGCCTGGACCCAGGCCGCCCGGCCGGCCCGCACCCCGTGACGCTGGCCCACCTCCTCACCCACACGGCGGGACTGCCCGCCCTCCCGGCCGGCTTCCTGCGCACCGGACTGTCCGCCTGGCGCACCAACCCCTACGCGCGCTACCCGGCCGAGCGGCTGACGGACACCTTCCTGCACCACCGGCCCAGGCACCGTCCCGGAACCCGCTGGCACTACTCCAACTACGGCGTCTCCGTACTCGGACACGCGGTCGCCGCGGTCCTGGGGACTTCCTGGGAAGACCTGCTCACCCGTCAGGTCCTCGAACCGCTCGGCCTCGGCGGCACCGCCCTGCGCGCCGAGGGCCCCGGCACCGACGCCGTGGGACACCGCAAGGACGGCCGCACCCCCGTCCCGCCGTTCGACGCGGGCGGCTTCCAGGCGGCCGGGGCCGTCCGGTCCACCCCGCACGACCTGCTCACCTTCCTCGAAGCCCACCTCGACCCGGCCGGCTCACCGGCCGCCGGAGCGCTGGGCGCCGTGCGCGTACCCGTGCTGCGGCGGGGCGTGGGGCACCGGCACGTGCACACGGTGGCCTGGTTCCGGCACCCCACCGACGGCGGGCCGATGTACTTCCACAGCGGGGCCACCCTGGGCCAGCAGGCGTTCCTGGGCTTCCGCCCCGACACGGGCACGGCCCTGGCGGCGGTGTGCGGCAGACGCTTCCGCGCCGCGGACCCCTTCATCGCGGGCGCCTACGCCTTCCTGGCGCAGACGCAGCAGACGCAGCAGACGCAGCAGACGCAGCAGACGCAGCAGACACGGCAAACACAGCAGACGCGGCAGGCACAGCGATAGGCGCGGGGCCGCGTTCAGCGGCGGCCCCGCGCCCAGGACCGCCTCGCGGCGGCCGTCCGTTCGTCAGACCCGCTGCCACAGGGCCGGGGTGCTCGCCGGCGAGCCCACGCCCTGCGCCTGGTGGCCCTGCAGGCACCGGTAGCGGGCGCCCGCGTAGGACACCGTGGCGCCCGCCTCGTACACCCGGCCCGAGGTCCACGCGTCCGCCGCCGCGTTGTCCTGCGGCGGTGCGGGGGTCCCGGTCGCGGCCGAGGTGGTCTTCAGGGTGAGGCCGAAGTCGCTCAGCAGCGGGTTGATCGGCTGGTAGAAGGTGGTCCCGCCGTTCGTGCAGTTCCCGGAGCCGCCGGACGTGGTGCCCTGGCCCTGGGTGCCCGAGACGTAGGGGCCGCCCGAGTCGCCGGGTTCGGCGCACACCGTCGTCTCGGTGAGCCCGTTCACGGTGCCCTCCGGGTACGTGACACTCGTGTCGTGCTGCTGGATGGTGCCGCAGTGCCACCCCGTGGTGGAGCCCGAGCGGCACACCGAGGCGCCCACGAGCGCCTCCACCGAGCCGGCGATCTGCACCTTCTCGCCGCCCTCGCCCTTCACGTCCGGCGTCGCCGTCCAGTCCGAGTTGACGCCCACCCAGGCCATGTCCTTGCCGGGGAAGGTCGAGGCCTGGAAGGTGCCCTGGGCGGCCTCGTTGAATCCGGTGGTGGTGGCGCCCGGGTCGCCGCAGTGCCCGGCCGTGGCGAAGCCCTGCTGGTCGTCCTTGGTGACGCCGAACCCGATGGAGCAGCGGGCCTGGTCGTTGATGTAGTAGGCGTCGCCGCCGACCAGGTCCGTCAGCAGCCGCGGCCGGTTCGGGGAGATCCGGACGCCCACGTCCTGGCCCGCCAGACCGGCGGTCTCGACGAAGGCGTCCGCCGCGGACCGGCTGGTGGCCTGGACCACGACCCGGTTGGTCTTCACGTCGACGTACCACACCGGTGTCTGCCGGGTCCGCATGCGGACGGCGGACGCGTCCAGCTTCTCCTTGACCGAGCGGAGTTCGGCCAGGCCCCGCTCGACGACCGCCGCCTTGGCGCCGCCCGCCTCGATGGCGGAGGTGTCCGCCGCGTCCGTGGTGGCGACGGTCAGTTCGGCGGAGGTCGCGCCGCTCACCCAGGCCCCCGCGAAGCGGTCGCCCAGCGTGTTGCGCAGCATGCCCGCGCGCGTACCCGCCTCCTGCTCGTTGGCCAGCCGTGCCGCCGCCTGCCCGGGCGACAGCCTGAGGTCGCGTTCCATCGCGCGCAGCATCCGCGCCGACGGCGCCGCCGGGGCGGGCGTCCGGACGGCGGCGGGCTGCGCACCGGGAGCGGGGAGCGGCGCGGCCGAGGCGGCCGAGGGGAGTGCGGTCAGGACCAGGGCGCCGAGCGCGGTCAGGGCTGCGCGGCGGCTGCGCGCGGCGTGTCTGCCGACCATGCGATGTGCCTCCTTCGAGGGCTGTGCGAGACAGCGGTGTTCGGTGCGCGACCGTGGGTCACGGTGCGACTGCGACGAAGTCACAGGTCTTGCCGGAAAGACCGGCGGCGACACCGGCCCCGGCCGTCTTTCGCGCTATGGGGGACGCGGTGGGTGCCAAGTGCAGTACGCGCGGCATCCGCCCGTCGGCCGGCCCGGGGGCTCAGGCGGGCTTCAGACCCGGTGCGCCCGCCTCCGTGACGAAGGACGCGGCCGTGGTGATCGGGGCGCCGGGCGTGGTGACGGCGGACACGGTCCGGAAGTCCAGGTGGGCGGCCTGACGGTCCAGTTCCACCCGGACGTAGCCGCGCTTGCCGTTGTAGAACTTCATGTGCGGGTTGGCCCGCAGGTACAGCTCCCAGTTGGCGGGCTGCTCCACGCCGTCCCGGCCGCTGGCCACCGAGGTGCAGGTGATCTCGGTGCCGACGGTGGCGGACGCCGGGTCGTCGAAGTCCTCCTTGACGTCCAGGGCGTAGCCCACGTGCACGTCGCCGGTGAGGATCAGCCAGTTGTCGACCCCGGCGGCCTTGGCCCCGGCGACGAGCCGGTCGCGCGAGGCGCGGTAGCCGTCCCAGGCGTCCATGGAGAGCGCGGCGTCGGCGGTGTCGTCGAACTTGCGCTGCGAGAAGCAGACCTGCTGGGGCATCACGTTCCACAGCGCGGTCGAGCCCTGCCAGCCGTCCAGCAGCCACTGCTCCTGCGCCGCGCCCGTCATGGTGCGCGCCGGGTCGTCGGACTCGGGCCCGGGGGCGTGCGGCCGGTCGTCGTACGCTTGGTCGGAGCGGTACTGGCGGGTGTCGAGGAAGTCGAACTGGGCGAGCGTGCCCCAGTGCAGCCGGCGGTACAGCCGGGCGTCCGGTCCCTGCGGCAGCTGCTCGGCGCGCAGCGGCTGGTTCTCCCAGTACGCACGGTAGGCGGCGGCCCGGCGCAGCAGGAACTCCTCCGGCGGGATGTCGTTCTCGGGGATGCTCCCGGCGTAGTTGTTCTCGGTCTCGTGGTCGTCCCAGGTCACGACGAACGGGTGCGCGGCGTGCGCGGCCTGGAGGTCCTCGTCGCTCTTGTAGAGCGCGTACCGCATCCGGTAGTCCGCGAGGGTCATCGTCTCGCGGTTGAACACGTCGGGCAGCGTGACGTCGGTGTAGTTGCGCTCGCCGCCCGCCGAGTTCACCGCGTACTCGTACAGGTAGTCGCCGAGGTGGAAGACCACGTCGACGTCGTCCTCGGCGACGTGCCGGTGCACCGTGTAGTAACCGTCCTGGTACGCCTGGCAGGCGACGGTCGCGATCCTCAGACCCGACGTGGCGCTGCCCGCCGGCGGCGCGGTGCGGGTGCGGCCGGCCGGGCTGAGCCAGGCGCCGGCGCGGAAGCGGTAGTAGTAGACCGTGCCGGGGGTCAGGCCCTTCACGTCGACGTGCACGCTGTGGGCGTACTCGGCGTGCGCCTCGGCGGTGCCCCGCAGCAGGACGGCCGCGAAGTACTCGTCGAAGGCCACTTCCCACTCGACCGTGACCCGTTCCGTGCCCATCCCGCCGTCCTCCAGGAACGGCTCGGGCGCCAGCCGGGTCCACAGCAGCACCGAGGCCGGCATCGGGTCTCCGGAGGCGACGCCGAGGGTGAAGGGGTCCTTGGTGATCCGGGCGGCCTCGCGCTCGCGGGCGGCGACCGCGCCGCGGGCCGGCCGGTTGGTGGCGAAGGCGAGTGCCGCGGTCGCCGCGGTCACGGTGAGGAAGCGCCTGCGGCCGAGGTGCCGGGCGGCGGCACGCAGCACCGCGTCGTGCGGGGAGAACGCGTGCTCGGCCAGTGCGCTGTGACGGCCCGTGGGCGCCATCTGGTGTCCTCTCGTACGGGGCGTGGCGGACCCCGCATGCTAAGCAGACAAAACACCTGAAACGGTCAGGGCTTGCGGAGTGATCACACAGGAGGAGGTACGCGCGGACGCCGGAGCCGGACCCACGGCGTCCGGCTCCGGCGTGGCGACGCGGCGGACCCTAGGACGGCAGCGGTGAGCGGCTGACCCTGATCTTCGACTGGCCGTGCGGGCGCTTCTCCCAGTCCTCCATGAACCGCGCGTGCAGGTTGTGCTGGGCGGCCAGCGTGAGCAGGGTGTCCGTGCGGTAGTAGAAGTCCTCGCGCAGCACCTGGTGTTCGGTGCCCTCCGTGCGGTCGAAGGTGAAGTCGAAGAACCCGGTGTCGGTCAGGACGCGGCCCACGTTGCGCAGGCACTCGTCGATGACGCGCGGCGGGGAGTGCGAGAAGACGCTGTGCGCGTGGACGACGTCGAAGTGGCCGTCGGGCAGGAACTCCAGCCTGAGGTCCCCGGTGAGGGTCAGGTGGGGCAGCTTGGCCTGGAGACCGCGCTCGGTCAGCGTCCGCTTGGCGGCGATCAGGATGTCCGGCGAGATGTCGATGCCGTAGTAGTGGCCGGCGTCGAGGTGGTCGATGAAGCGCCAGCCGCCGCGCAGGTTGCCGCAGCCGATGTCGAGCATGCGGTGCTCCGGACGGAGTCCGTGCTCGACGAGGTAGTCGAACTGCATCTGCCCGAGTGCCAGCCACCGGTCGTGGGTCCGGCTGCCCACCGCGGCCTCGGGGTCGCGGCGGGTGTCGGAGGCCATCACGGCCCGGTAGTAGCCGACGTGGTCGGGGTGCCTGAGCCGCAGCCACGCGTCCCGCCCGGCCCGGCGGACGTAGGGGCCGACCCGCTCGGGGTGGCGCAGCGCGTACCCGACCTTGTGCGTGAGCGCCGCGCGGTTGCTGCGCAGCTTCTTCGGGGACCTGGCGTCCTTGGGCATGGCGGAAGCGACCTCCGTACGAGGGGCTCGGACAGTGCGAGGTGCCGGGAAGGGTGCCAGAGCCGGCGGCGCAATGACAGGACCGCCGTGACGCGGGTCGGAACTGGACTGTCAGTCCAGAAGCTGGACGTGTAGTCTGAGACTTGTTGGAGTCCGAGCAAGGAGCCCCTGATGAGCGAAACGGCGCTGGACGCCGAGCGCGACGCGGTCCTCGCCGCCCTGCGCCCGGTCGTCGACGGGATCGCCGCCACGTTCGGGCCGGTCTGCGAGGCGGTCCTGCACGACTACCGGGACCCCGAGCGGTCGGTGGTCGCCGTCGCCGGCTCGGTGACCGGACGGACCGTGGGCGGCGCGATGAGCGAGATCGGCATGCGCGTGCTGGCCCGCGGCGACGAGGCCCGGGACGAGCTGAACTACGTCACGCGCACGGACGGCGGCACCCTGCTGAAGTCCTCCACGATGGTGCTGCGCGACTCCACGGGCGCCGTGTTCGGCGCCCTGTGCGTCAACCTGGACGTCACCGCCGTCGACCGGGCGCACGCCCTGCTCGGCTCCCTGGCCGGGACCGCGGGCACCTCCGCCGATCCGCCGGCCACCACCTTCGGCGACGACATCGACGCGGTGGTCGAGGCGATCGTGGACGCGCACCCGCTGCGCCGGGGCACCAGCTGGGCGGCGCTGGACCGCGCCCAGCGCCTGGAGCTGTTCCGCGACCTGGACGGGCGCGGCGTGTTCGCCGTACGCCGCTCGGTCGAGCACGTCGCCGCCCGGCTCGGCATCTCCCGGGCCTCCGCCTACCACTACCTCTCCCAGGCCCGCGCCGAGACCGGCCCGGCCGCCGACCCCGTCGGAGGACACCCGTGACGACCACCACCGCGCCGGTCACCCTCGACGATGTACGGGCCGCCGCCGCCCGCATCGAGGGTGTCGCACACCGCACCCCGGTGCTGCGCTCCCGCACCCTGGACGCCCTCGTCGGCGCCGAGGTCTTCCTCAAGTGCGAGAACCACCAGCGGGTCGGCGCCTTCAAGTTCCGCGGCGCCTATCACGCGGCCTCCCGCCTCACGCCGGAGCAGCTGTCCCGGGGCATCGCCGCCTACTCCTCCGGGAACCACGCCCAGGCGGTCGCCCTCGCCGCCCGCGAGCTGGACACCACCGCGGTGATCGTCATGCCCGAGGACGCGCCGCCCTCCAAGCGCGCGGCCACCGCGGGATACGGCGCGGAGATCGTCACCTACGACCGCTACACCGGAGACCGCGTGGCCATCGCCGAGGCGCTGGCCGCCGACCGGGGCCTCACCCTGATCCCGCCGTACGAACACCCGGACGTCATCGCCGGACAGGGCACCGCCGCCCTCGAACTCGTCGAGGAGACCGGAGACCTGGACGCGCTGATCGCACCCGTCGGCGGCGGCGGACTCGTCGCCGGGAGCGCCACCGCCGTCAAGGGCCTGCACCCCGCCACCCGGGTGATCGGCGTCGAGCCCGAGGCCGGTGACGACACCCGGCGCTCCCTGGCGGCCGGCCGGCGCGTCACCGTGCCGGTCCCGCGCACCATCGCCGACGGCCAGGCCCTGCCCACCCCGGGCGAACTGACGTTCTCCGTCAACCGGCGGCTGCTCGACGGTGTCGTGCTGGTCTCCGACGACGAGATCCGGGACGCGATGCGGTTCGCCTTCGAGCGGCTGAAGGCCGTCCTCGAACCGAGCGGCGCCACCCCGCTGGCCGCCCTGCTGAACGGCCGGATCGACGGCCTGCCCCGCCGCGTCGGCGTGATCCTCTCCGGCGGCAACGTGGACGCCGCCCGCTTCGCCGAACTCTGCGGCGCGCCCGCCTGACCGCGTCCGTCCCCCGGATGGCGCCGCCGACTTGACAGGCGGACGATGGAGTGGTGGGTCCAGGGGCGGCCAGGAAAAGGAGGAGCGTCATGTTGCAGGCAAAGACGCTCGACAAGCCCGACGAGCGCCGCGACTTCCCGCGCGGCCACATCGAGGCCGTGCACATGGAGGGACTCGACTTCGCCGTCGCCACCTTCGAGCCGGGGTGGCGCTGGTCGGAGTCGGTGGCGCCGCTCGCGGGCACCGACAGCTGCATGATCCATCACAACTGCTACGTGGTGGAGGGACGCATGCACATCCACATGGACGACGGCACCGAGAGCGAGGTGGGCCCGGGCGACGTGTTCGTCTGCTCACCGGGCCACGACGCCTGGGTCGTCGGCGACGGACAGTGCGTCGTGTACGACTTCGCCGGCGCCATGGCGAAGGAGTACGCCAAGGCGGACTGAGCGGATCCGGGTGCCCCCTGAGGGCGGCACCGGGCTCACAGGTCGAAGGAGGCGCCCGTGAGTTGCTCGCTCGCCGCCCACAGCCGCCCGCCCTCCGCGGGGCCGTCGGCGCCGGTGGGGAGCTTGGCGGGCTTGGGGGTGCCGGAGGTCTGGTCCCGTCCGGCGGGGCCGATGAAGCTGCCCGACGGGACGTGAGGGCTGGTCGCCGCGTACAGCGAGGGCCAGGCCGCACCCTGGGCCGACCCCATGATCAGGCGTGCGGCGATCGGGGTGATCACCCGGCTCAGAGGGCCGTTGCCGTGCTGCTGCAGACCGGTCATCGCCGACCCCGGATGGACGACGAGCGCCTCGACGGGGCCGCTCGCGGTGCGGCGCGCGAGTTCGAGGGTGTAGACGATGTTGGCGCGCTTGGACTTGGCGTAGGCGCCCATGGGGCGGTAGCTCCTTTCGCTCATCAGGTCGTCCAGTCTGCCCATCGGCCACCGCGCCGCGATGGCGCTGACGGTGACCACACGCGGTGCGGACGAGCGGCGCACGGCGGGCCAGACCTGGGCGTCGAAGGCGAAGTGGCCGAGGTGGTTGGTGCCGACCGTCATCTCGAGGCCGTCGCGGGTGGTCCGCCGCTCGGACAGGTTCATCACGCCGGCGTTGTTGAAGAGCAGGTCGACCGTCTCGGTCTCGGCGATGCGGGTGGCCGCGTCGCGGACGGAGGAGAGGTCGGAGAGGTCAAGCACGAGGGTGTCCGTCCGGGCCCCGGGGATCACGGCGCGCACGGCATCCGCGGCCTGGTCCAGCTTGGTCCGGCTGCGGCCGGCCAGGATCACGCGGGCCCCGTGGCGGGCGAGTTCGCGGGCGGTCTGCAGTCCGATCCCGCTGTTCCCGCCGGTGATCAGCGCGGTGCGGCCGGTCTGGTCAGGGATGTCGTCCGGAGTCCAGTGCTGCATCGTCGTCACGCTCCATGGATTCGTTGGATCTGCCCGGTCATGCGTCGCTCGGCAGGGTCGTGACACCGAGCCGGAAGGGCACGCCGGGGACGTCCCGGCGAAGGCGACTCCGGCGCCGACCTATTTCAGACCGGCGGTCTATTCGGCTGGTTCCAACGTAGAAGACCGCCGGTCTGATGTCAAAAGACCGGGAGTCTGTAATCTGGGCGCATGACGAACTTCCAGCGCGCGCGCAGTGAGGAGCAGCGTGAGGTGCGCCGCCGGGCCATCCTCGACACCGCCGCCGCCATGCTCGAGGAGATGCCCGTCGGCGAGATCAGCCTGAACGAGCTGAGCCGCCGCGTCGGGCTGGCGAAGTCCAATGTGCTGCGCTACTTCGAATCGCGGGAGGCGATCCTGCTGGAGCTGCTCGACCGTGCCTGGCGGCAGTGGGTGGCCGACCTGCCCGCCCTGGCGGACGCCGGTGTCGACCAGGACGCTCCGGTGAGTCGGCGTGCGGAGCAGTTCGCCGCCGTCATCGCGGGCTCCCTCGCCCGGCGCCGGGTCCTGTGCGACCTGCTGAGCGCGCAGGCGGGCGTACTGGAACACAACGTCTCCCCGCATGTGGCCGCCCGCTACAAGCATGCGGCCGTGGCCAACGTCGTCGACGTCTCTGCACTGGCCCATCGGCACATTCCTGAACTGGGCGACAGCGCCCCGCAGTTGACCGCGGCCATGATCATGGCCGTCGGCGCCGTGTGGACGCACGCTCGGCCCTCCCCGGCCATGCTCGCCGCCTACGAGGCCGACCCCTCGCTCACCGCGTTCAAGCTGGACTTCGTGACCGCACTGCGGGAGATGCTGGCCACGCTCACCGCGGGCACCATCGCCCGCGCCTCCCTGCCATGACGCCCGCCGGGGTCGCGGCCCGTCTAGACTTCCGAACCTCCGAGACCGACTGACGGAAGGCCGGCGCCGTGCGGAGACTCCTCTACGGCATGAACCTGTCCCTGGACGGCTACATCGCCGCGCCCGGCGACGACATCGGCTGGAGCGATCCCTGCTACGAGCTGTTCCAGTGGTGGCTCGACGAGGAGCGGGCGATCAGTCTGCTGCTGTACGGGCGCATGCTCTGGGAGACCATGAGCGCCTACTGGCCGACCGGCGACCAGCAGCCGGGCGCCACCCCGGCGGAGATCGAGTTCGCCCGGAACTGGCGGGACACGCCGAAGGTGGTGTTCTCCTCGACGCTCGACACGGTCGACTGGAACACGCGCCTGGTCACCGGCGACGCGGTCGCGGAGATCGCCCGGCTCAAGGCCGGGGACGGCGGGCCGATGAGGGTCGGCGGCGCGGCGCTCGCCGGGGCGGCGATGCGGGCCGGGCTGATCGACGAGTACACGGTCGTCACCCATCCGGTCCTGGTGGGTGGCGGCACACCGTTCTTCACCGCACTGGACAGCCGGGCGAAGCTGAACCTGGTGGAGACGCGGACGTTTGACGGCGGCGTGGTCCTGACCAGGTACGAGCGCCCGTCGGCGGCCGGTGACCCGGCGGACATCGACTGACACCTCACTCGGGCGGGCCACCCGCGGCAGCATCCATGAGGGCACCGGGTGAACACGGATCCGCGCCGCGGTGAAGCTCCGGGTTGCACGGGTTCGTCGGACGCCCGCCGCTAAGGGCGAGGTTTGGCTTTGGTGGCGTGGCGGGCGGCCTTGTAGGTCTCGGGCAGGAAGCGGTGCTGGAGGGCGGCGCGCTTGGTGGCGGCGTCGCCACCGACGATTTCGGCGCGGCCTTCCATCATCGCGACGAAGCCCTGGCGGGCGACTTCCTTGCGGCTGTTCTTCCTGGCGCCGGTGCCGAAGGCGGTGTTGTTCATGCCGGCACGGGAGTGGAAGTCGCTGTCGGTGGCACCGGGCATGAGGCACGTGACGCTGACGTGGTGTTCTTGGAGTTCCTCGCGCAGGCCGAGGGCGAACATGCGAGTGAAGGCGCGGGACGGTCCGTAGACGGTCTCGTAGGGGGTGGGCAGCGTCGCTGACAGCGACGAGGTGATGAGGATCCTTCCGTCGCCGCTGGCGGCCATGTGCCGGGCCACACGTTTGGCGAGGTGGACGACGGAGGTGACGTTGAGGGAGATCAGCGAGAGTTCGTCGTCCAGGTCGGTGTCGAGGAAGGCCCCGCCGATGCTGCGTCCGGCGTTGAGCACCGCGGCGGCCAGGGGGCGGCCGGTGTCCTCCACGGCCGTCCACACCGTCTCGACTCCGTCGGCCTCGGCGAGGTCGGCGCGGACGGGGACGACGTGGGCGCCGTCGCGGGTGAACTGCTCGGCGGCCTCGTCGATCTTCGCGCTGCGGCCGGTGGCGACCAGGTCGAAACCGTTGGCGGCGCACAGGCGCGCGATCTCGTAGCCGATGCCGTTGGAGGCTCCGGTGACCAGGGCCAGGGGTCGGGTGGAGGGGGTGCTCACAGGCTGCTCCTGTCTTCGGAGTCGGAGGGGGAGGGGGACGGGGTCTCGTCGGCCGGTCGGGGGCCGCGGTCGGGGGCGGGGGCGTTCCAGTCGGCGAGCAGACGCCAGGCATCTTGGGAGGTGTGGTCGTCGGCGGGCATGTAGAGGAAGAGCGTCTGGTCGTCCTCGCCGGGCGGGGCGAGGGCCTGGTAGTCGATGGTGAGCTCGCCGACCAGGGGGTGGTGGAAGCGTTTCTGGCCGTGGGTGCGGGTGAGGACGCGGTGGTCGTCCCACCAGCGGCGGAAGTGTTCGCTCTTCATGGTCAGCTCGCCGACGAGTTCGGCGGTCCGGGCGTCGTCCGGGTACCGGCCGGCGTCCAGGCGCAGGATCGCGGTCATTTCCGCCGCGATGCGTTCCCAGTCCGCGTACAGCTCGCGCGCCTGCGGAGCCAGAACGATCCACCGAGTGAGGTTGCGCTCCCGGTAGGGCATGGCGTCGAAGTCGGCGATCAGGGCCCGGCACAGGTGGTTGGTGGCCAGGACGTCGCCGCGCCTGCCCAGGATGAAGGCGGCGTGGTCGTAAAACGAGTCCAGGAACCGCAGCAGGGCGGGGCGGGCGCGCTGCACGGCGGGTGGGGTGCGCCGAGCGGGGTGCCCGGGCCGGGTCTTGACCAAGTCGTGCAGATGGGTCCGTTCGGTGTCGTCCAGGCGCAGCGCCTCGGCGATGGCGTCCAGCACGGCGTCGGACGGGGTGATGCTGCGGCCCTGTTCCAGACGGGTGTAGTAGTCGGTGCTCACTCCGGCGAGCCGGGCGACCTCCTCGCGCCGCAGGCCGGGCACGCGGCGGTAGGCGCCGCTGTGCGGGAGGCCGAGCGACTGGGGGTCGATGCGGTCCCGGCAGCGGCGCAGGAACTGGGTGAGGTCCACGTTGCCGGCCATGCCTCCATCCTCCTGCCCCGGCGAGGGTGTCGCGATGGCGGTGGGTGGGTCGCTGCGTCCTAGGAACCGGCGACCGAGGGGCGAAGCGGTCCAGCCATCGGCCGGCCGGGTCGGCCCGGCCGGTCGATGAACCCGGTCGGCCTTCAAGTCCGCTCGCGTGAGACCGGCGTCCTGCCGCAACGCGGAAGGACCTCCGCAACCCGACAGCTCGTCCTCCAACGCCGGCCCCCGTCATTGCGAAGGCCCGCGGTACCGCGACACTTCCGCTCCGGGCCGGACCCTGGACACCGCCTTCATCACCCGGTGACCCATCGCGGCGACCCAAGCTGGGCAACGCGGCACCTCGGCATGCGAGCACCCAGGCCCGAGGCTGGGAGACGGCCGAAGGCGTGATCGCCGGGACAGCTCCCGGGCCTCACACCGGCAGCAACCGGGTGACCAGCGCGCCGAGTTGACGAACGTTGCGGCACTCGTGCATCTCGATCAGCTCGGCGTACGCCGGGGCCGCCGAGTCGCCGGTGCCCCAGCGGGAGCGCTGTTCGGGGTTGAGCCAGTAGCTGCGTCGCGAGCGCTCGGTGATCCGTCGCAGGGCGGGCAGGTTCGGGTCGCTCATGTTGGTACGGGCGTCGCCGAGGACGAAGACGGTCGTGCGCGGGCCGACCGCGTCGGCGTACCGCTCCGCGAACTCGCCCAGCGCGACGCCGTAGTCGCTGCTGCCGTGCCAGCCGGTGAGCCGCGCCTGTGCGCCGATCCGGGCGCCCAGCCCCTCCGGATCGGCGGTGCCGTGCGCCAGCAGCCCGGTCACCTCGTCGATCCGGTTGACGAAGGCGAACACCCGCACCTTGGCGAACTGGTCGTGCAGCGCCTGCACCAGCAGCATGGTGAAGTCCGAGAACCCCGCCACCGACCCCGACACGTCGCACAGCAGCACCAGTTCGGGCCGCACCGGACGGCGCCGGCGCAGCACCGGCTTCATCGGCACGCCGCCCGTGGACAGCGACCCCCGCAGCGTGCGCCGCAGGTCGATGCTGCCGCGCGACGCGCGGCGCCGACGGGCCGTCAGCCGCGTGGCGAGCTTGCGGGCCAGCGGCCGCACCGTCCGCCGCAGGTCGGCCAGTTGAGCCTGCCCGGCGAGCAGGAAGTCGACGCGGTCCGGCGTCGGGGCCACCGCCCGCCGGGCGATCTCGTCGCGTCCGCGCCGCTCCGCGGCCCGGCGCCGCGCCTCCGCGGCCACCAGCCGCCGGAAGACCTCGATGCGGCGCCGGATCTCGTCCTCGAGGAGCCGGTCGGTGAACCCCGGGGCACCGCCCCGCGCCCGCACGTCGTCCCTCACCCGGGCGAGCAGCGTCTGCGGACGGACCCGGTCGAGGGTCTGGTGCGAGGACCAGCCGTCCGAACCGGGGGAGGAGCCCGGGGTGCCCGGGCCGCCGCCCGCGCCGGAGGAACCGTAGGCGCCGAAGCCGTCCACCGCCTCCCCGGCCAGCCGGGCCAGCAGCGCCCGGTCGTCGTCGGCGAGCGCGGCGGCGAGCCGGTCGCGCAATGCTTCCCGGCCGGCGGGGCCGGTGCCCGGGCCGCCGACGCCGCGCGGGAAGTACACGTCGAAGACCGGGTCGAACACCCGCCGCTGGTCCGCGGTGTGCAGCAGCGTCGCCGCCAGGCCCTCGCGCAGCAGCTCACGGTCGGCGAGACCCAGTGACTCCACCGCCCGCGCCGCGTCCACGCTCTCCCCGGTGCCGACCCGCACACCGTGCGCCCGCAACGCCGCCACCAGCGACGTCAGCCGCTCGGCCACGCCGGTGTTCACGCCCGTGGTCACAGCGCCTCCAGGTCGAGCTTGGCGGCGGCCCGCAAAACGTCCTCCTGGTGCTTGAGGACGACGCCGAGGGTGTCCCGTACGACGGTCTCGTCCAGCGTGTCCGCGCCGAGCGCGAGCAGGGTGCGGGCCCAGTCGATGGTCTCGGCGACCGACGGCACCTTGCGCAGGTCCATGGCGCGCAGCGCACCCACCACCCGCACCAGTGAACCGGCCAGGGCCTCGTCCAGCCCCGGCACCTTCAGCCGCACGATCCGCCGCTCCAGCTCCTCCTCCGGGAAGCCGATGTGCAGGAACAGACAGCGCCGGCGCAGCGCCTCCGACAGCTCGCGGCTCGCGTTCGAGGTGAGGACGGTGAAGGGGCGGCGGGTCGCGGTGATGGTGCCCAGCTCCGGCACGGTCACCTGGAAGTCGCTCAGCACCTCCAGGAGCAGGCCCTCGACCTCGACATCCGCCTTGTCGGTCTCGTCGATCAGCAGCACCTTGGCGTCGTCCCCGCGGATCGCGGTCAGCAGCGGCCGGGTGAGCAGGAACTCCTCGCCGAAGATGTCGGTCCGCGCCTCGTCCCAGCTCTCGTCGCGGCCCGCGCTGATGCGCAGCAACTGCTTGGCGTGGTTCCACTCGTACAGGGCCCGGGACTCGTCGACGCCCTCGTAGCACTGGAGCCGTACCAGCCGGGCGTCGGTGACCTGGGCCACGGCCTTGGCCAGCTCGGTCTTGCCGACCCCCGCGGGGCCCTCCACCAGCAGCGGCTTGCCGAGCCGGGCGGCGAGGAAGACCGTCGTGGCGACCGCGGGTGACGCCAGGTAGCCGGTCTCGGCGAGGCGTGCGGAGACGTCGTCGACGGAAGAGAACACCGGGGCCTCCAGCTCGGGTGCGGTGCGTACAAGCCTCTGCTTGCAAGCCTCTGCTTACAAGCCCTATCTAAGCGCTTGTTCACCTCCGCTGTCACGGAAAGACCGAAGGGAGGGGCGACCGCGGGCCGCCCCTCCCGTTCCGCGTCCGGCTCACGCGGCGAGCGTCACCGCCCTCACCGCCGGCGTGCGCAGCACCCGCCGGGCCGTCCCCACGCTCGTCCCCAGCGTCACCGCCGCCGACACCGAGACCATCGCGAGCCAGACGCCGGCGAACTGGTCCGGCAGCACCGCGTCGGTGCGGACCACCGTGAACGGCACCACGCCGGCCAGCGCGGCCACCGTGCCGAAGAACACCCCGGTGAGCGTCAGGACGACGCCCTCGGTGGCCACCACGCGCAGCACCTGCCCGGGAGTCGCGCCCGCCAGCCGCTGCTGCCCGAACTCACGGGAGCGGTACGTCGTCTCCGCGTACAGCGAGTTCACCAGCATCACGCAGACGAACACCGCGATGATGCCGACCACCGTCAGGTTCAGCGTCTCGAGGTTCTTCGCGTCGACCGACTTGACCAGCCCCGAGGCCGCCACCGCGTCGCTCTCCACGGCCTGCATGGTGAGCGTCGCCGTCGACACCGCCGTGAACAGGATCAGCGACACCAGGATCCCGGCGAGGTGCTCGGACCGCTCACGCAGGTTGCGCACGGCCAGCCAGCCGCTCGGGCCGCTCAGGGGCAGCCGGTTCAGCACGCCCCGCAGCAGCCCGGGCGACAGCAGCGCCAGACCGACCGACAGCAGGATCGCCCCGTAGGCCGGTGCCGCCATCAGCATCTCGTCCGTCGCCGAGAACAGGAAGGTGGAGCCGGCGCCCGCGGCGCCGGTGACCAGCGCGGCGTACGCCAGGAACCGCTTGGCCCCGGCCCGCTCCCTGCTGCCCCGCGTCACCCGCCGCACCGCCAGGAAGGCGGCGCCCGCGGCGGCGAGCAGCGTGATGTCCACGCCGCTCACCAGCGCGATCGGGCCGAAGGAGTAGTCGACGGAGTGCGCGACCTGCCCGCTGTCCTGGAACATCTCCAGCAGCGTCCGCCCGCCGAGCATCGCCGGGCCGACCGCGAGCGCGGCGCCCGCCAGTGCCACGGCCACCGCCTCACCCACGACCATCCGCCTGATCTGCGCCGGGGTCGCGCCCGAGCAGCGCAGCAGCTCCAGTTCGGCGGTGCGCTGGCGCACGTTGACCGTCAGCGTGGACGCCACCGCGAAGAACACCAGCAGGGTCCCGTAGCCGCCGACGACGCCCGCCGCCGTGCCCAGCGTCTGAGAGCTGACCGCGTCGACGCCGTCCTGCCCGGCCGTGTCGTGCATCGAGTTGAACGTCATGACGACCGCCGCGCCCAGGAAGGCGGACAGCAGCGTCGCGAGGAACCGTCCGGGGCGCTGCCGGATCGACCGAAGGGCCAGTGCCAGCATCGCTCACACCCCCGCCGTCACGGTGTCGCCCAGGTGCGCCAGCCGCTCCGCGACCGCGTCCGGGGTCGGCGCGTCCATCCGCCCCGCCAGCCGTCCGTCGGCGAGGAACACCACCGAGTCCGCGTACGAGGCGGCGACCGGGTCGTGCGTCACCATCACCACGGTCCGCGCGTGCACCCGCACCGCCTCCTGGAGCAGCAGCATCACCTGCCGGGCGCTGCGTGTGTCCAGTGCGCCCGTCGGCTCGTCGGCGAAGATCACCCGGGGCTCGGTGACCAGGGCGCGGGCGATCGCCACCCGCTGCCGCTGACCGCCGGAGAGCTGGGCGGGGCGGTGCCCCAGCCGGTCCCCGAGGCCGACGGTGGTCAGGATCTCGCGGGCCCGCCCGCGGTCGACGCGGCGTCCGGCGAGCTTGAGCGGGAGCACCGTGTTCTGCGCGACCGTCAGCGTGTCCAGCAGGTTGTACTGCTGGAACACGAACCCGACCCGGCCGCGCCGGAACCTGGTCAGATCCGCCTCGGTGCCCCCGGTCAGCTCCGCGCCGTCCACCCACACGATGCCGCTGTCCGGCCGGTCGAGCCCCGCCGCGCACTGCAGCAGGGTGGACTTGCCCGAGCCCGACGGTCCCATGACCGCCGTGAACGTGCCGCGGCCCAGGCTCAGGGTGACTCCGTCCAGGGCGGTCACGGCGTTCTCCTCGGAGCCGTAGGTCCGGGTCACCTTGACGAGCCGGAGGGCCTCGGGGGCGGGGCCCTGGTCGTGGCCGCCGCGGGTGCGGGAACGGAACATCGTCATCACCTTCCGGGTGGCACGCCCTGTGCGGTGCCTCGTCGAAGACGCTACGGAGCGGCGGGCCGGGCCACACTGGGCGCAGAACCCCTATCGGGGGGTGTACTCAACGACACCACCCTCCGGGGGCCGGCGCCCCGTACGGGCCACCACAACGCGCCCGCCCCCGCGCGGGACCGGTGCAATGGGCAGGTGACCGCACCTCCGGACGACTGTCTCGCGCGCAACGAGTGGATCTGCGGGGAGTATCTGAGCACCCGCCGTGAGATCCTGCTCGACGCCGTGCTCCAGCACCTGGAGCTGACCGCCGCCTCGGTGCTCGTCGCGCTCGTCGTCGCCCTGCCGCTCGCGGTGCTGGCGCGCCGCCGCCGCTGGGCGGCCGGGCCCGTGCTGGCCCTGACCACGATCCTGTACACGATCCCGTCCCTGGCCATGTTCTCCCTGCTCCTGCCGGTGTACGGGCTGTCGGCGAGCCTCGTCGTCGCCGGGCTGGTGCTGTACTCGCTGACGCTCCTGGTCCGCAACATCCTGGCCGGGCTGCGGGCGGTGCCCGAGGAGATCCGGCAGGCGGCGCGCGGCATGGGCTACGGCCCGGTCCGGCTGCTGCTGGCCGTCGAACTGCCGCTGGCCCTGCCCGCCGCGATGGCCGGCCTGCGGATCGCGACCGTCTCCGCGGTGTCGCTGCTGACGGTGGGGGCGATCGTCGGCTTCGGCGGTCTCGGCAACCTCATCTACTCGGGGATGAACACCTACTTCAAGGCACAGGTGCTGACCGCCTCCGTGCTGTGCGTGGTGATCGCCGTCGCCGCCGACCTGCTGCTGCTCGGCGCCCAGCGGCTGATGACCCCCTGGACCAGGGCGGCCCGCGGATGACCACACTGACGGCGGCCTGGGACTGGCTCACCGACCCCGCGCACTGGCCGGGCGAGAACGGCATCACACACCGTCTCGTGCAGCACCTCGTCCTCACCGTCGTCTGCCTGGTCATCAGCTGCCTGATCGCCCTGCCGGTCGCCCTGGTCCTCGGCCACCTCGGCAAGGGCGGCGCCCTGGCCGTCAACATCTCCAACGTCGGCCGGGCGGTCCCCACTTTCGCCGTGCTGGTCCTGCTGCTGCTCACCCCCGTGGGCCGCTGGGGCGAGGGCCCGACCGTCGTCGCCCTCGTGCTGTTCGCCGTACCGCCGCTGCTCACCAACGCCTACGTCGGCATGCGCGAGGTCGACCGGGGCGTGGTCCAGGCGGCCCGCGGCATGGGGATGACGGGGCGGCAGATGCTGTTCCGCGTGGAACTGCCCCTTTCGCTCCCCATGGTGATGAACGGGGTGCGCATCGCCGCCGTCCAGCTCGTCGCGACCGCCACCATCTCCGCCCTCGCGGGCGGCGGAGGGCTGGGCAGGATCATCACCGCGGGGTTCAACCTCGCCAGCACGCCGCAGGTCGTGGCCGGTGCCGTCCTCGTCGCCGCCTTCGCGCTGGTCGTCGAGGGCCTCTTCGAACTGGCCGAACGGCTGTCCCCGCGGTGGGCGAGAGGTGCGGGGTGACCCGGCCGGCCGGGACCCGGCGCGGGCCGGCCCGCACGGTCCTCCTGGTCTTCCCGGTCCTCCTGGTCCTCCTGGTCCTCACCGGCTGCGCCACCGGCCCGTCCCTGGAGGACCGCGGGTCGGTCACCGCGCCGCCCGGCGACAGCCGACGGCTGACGGTCGGCTCCGCCGGATTCACCGAGAGCGACCTGCTGGCCCAGATGTACGCCCTGCTGCTGAGCGACGCCGGCTACGAGACGTCGCTGATCACGGTCGCCAACCGCGAGCTGTACGAACCCGCCCTGGAGTCGGGGCAGATCGACGTCGTCCCCGAGTACGCCGCCACCTTCGCCGACTGGCTGAACGCCAAGAGCCGCGGCGCCGACGCGCCCCCGGTCGGCTCGCCCGACCTGGACACCACGATGCGGGCGCTGCGCGGGCTGGCCGCGCCCCGCGGGCTCACCGTCCTGGACCCCGGCCGGGCGGTGGACCAGAACGCCTTCGCGGTGAGCGGGTCCTACGCCCGCCGGCACGGTCTGAAGACGCTCGGCGACCTCGGGGACTCGGGGCTGAAGGTGCGGCTCGCGGCGGGCGACGAGTGCGTGGAGCGGCCGTACTGCGCGCCGGGACTGCGTGAGACGTACGGCATCGACATCACGGCCGTCGACCCCAGGGGCGTCGGCACGACGCAGGCGAAACGGGCGGTGCAGAACGGCGAGGACCAGCTCGTGCTGACCACCACCACGGACGCCACCCTGGACGCCTTCGGCCTGGTGCTGCTCGCCGACGACAAGAGGCTCCAGAACGCCGACTACATCGTCCCGGTCGTCAACCGGGCCCGGGCGGGCGGCACGGGCGTCACCAAGGCGCTCGACAAGCTCAACGCGGTGCTGACCACGGCCGACCTGGCCGACCTCAACCAGCAGGTGGACAGCTGGCGTCGGCTGCCGGAGGACGTGGCCCGTTCCTACCTCCGGGACAAGGGCCTGCTGAAGGGCTGACGGCCCGCGGCACCCGCCCGTCCCTCAGGCGTCCGCCACCGAGTCGAACGGCACCTCGTCCCGCGGTACCCCCAGCGCGTCCGCGTCGACCGACCTGCGCAGCGCCTCGTGCAGCTTGGCGGGCGTCAGGACACCGAGGAAGCGGGCACCGTCCAGGACCGCGACCCAGCCCGCGTCGTGCTGGAGCATCACCCCGAAGGCCTGCTTCAGCGGCGCGCCCACCGGCACCCACGCCCTCATCCGGCGGGCGTGCGCGCCGACCGGCCCTTGCGCGCCGAGATCGTCGACGCCGACCCAGCCGTGCAGTTCGCCCTCGTCGTCCAGGACGACGGCCCACCGCGCGCCCTGCGCCCGCAGTTCGGCGGCGGCCCGCCCGGCCGGTTCGTCCAGCCGCGCCACCGGCGGCTGTTCCAGGTCGCCCGGCTCGATCTCGGTCACGGACAGCCGCTTCAGGCCGCGGTCCGAGCCCACGAAGGAGGCGACGTACGGCGTCGCGGGACTGCCGAGCACCGCGCCGGGCGTGTCGTACTGTTCGATGCGTCCCTCCCCGTACACGGCGATCCGGTCGCCCAGCCGCACCGCCTCCTCGATGTCGTGCGTGACCAGCAGCACCGTCTTGCGCACCGCGGCCTGCATCCGCAGGAACTCGTCCTGCAACTGCGCCCGTACCACCGGGTCGACCGCCCCGAACGGTTCGTCCATCAAGAGCACCGGCGGATCGGCGGCCAGCGCCCGCGCCACCCCGACACGCTGCCGCTGCCCACCGGAGAGCTGGTCCGGATAGCGCGGCCCGAACTGGGCCGGGTCCAGGCCCACCAGGTCCAGCAGTTCGGCGGCCCGCTCGCGCGCCTTCGCCCGTTTCCAGCCGACCAGCGCGGGCACCGTCGCCGTGTTGTCCAGCACCGTCCGGTGCGGGAAGAGCCCCACCTGCTGGATGACGTACCCGATGCGCCGCCGCAGCCGCACCGGATCGACGCTCGCCACGTCCTCGCCGTCCACGAGGATGCGCCCCGAGGTCGGCTCGATCAGCCGGTTGACCATCATCATCGTGGTCGTCTTGCCGCAGCCCGACGGGCCCACGAGCGTGACCAGCTCGCCCTCGGCCACCTCCAGACTCAGGCCGTCCACGGCCGTCGTTCCGTCCGGATAGCGCTTGGTGACGTCCTCGAACCGGATCATGACCTCACGCTAGACGCGGGCGCCGCCTGCCGCTCACCGGTGACGTCCCGTCGGAGCATGAACGGTTCGATCCGGTTTTGAAAAGTTTCAAAAGTCGCCTGAAGTGCAGTGGTCGAAATATTTCGGCTCGACCCGTGGACACTTGTCAGAACTGTCACTAGGTTCGCCGTCGTTCCTTCTGAATCGATACAACTCCCCGAGACGACCGACGGCCGAAAGGGATGACGGCATGGAGGACGGAGTGCACGGAGAGCACGAGGAGCGCACCACGGTGCGGCGCAGAACGGTCCTGGCCACCACCCTCGGCGCACTGCCGGTGGTCATGGCCCACCAGACGGGCGCCGCATCCCCCGCCGCGGCCGCACCGGCCGAGGCCCCCGCCGACGGGGGCGGCACCGCGGTGACCTGCCTGACCACGGAACACCGCACGAACCCGCTCGGCACCGACGCGCCCCGCCCGCGCTTCGGCTGGCGCACGCACTCCACCGCCCGGGGCCGCCGGCAGACCGCGTACCGGATCCTGGTGGCCACCGATCCGCGCCGCCTCGCCGCCGGCCGCGCGGACGTGTGGGACAGCGGCCGCGTCACCTCGCCCGACTCGGTGGCCGTGCGCTACGCGGGGCCCGGACTGCGCGCCGCCACCCGCTACCACTGGACGGTGACGGTCTGGGACGAACACGGCCGAGCACGCACCGCCTCCGCCGCCCGCTTCGAGACCGGCCTGCTCGGCACCGACGGCGTCACCCACTGGGACGGCGCCCGCTGGATCGGCATGGCCGGCAAGGCGCCGAACAGCGCCGGAGCCCCACTCCTGCGCCGCCAGGAGCCGCTGCGCCGCGCACGGGTCGCCGAGGCCCGGCTGTACGTCTCGGCGCTCGGCGTGTACGACGCGTACGTCAACGGGCGGCGCGTCGAGGTCCCGCACGGCGACGGCCGCACCGCCGAACTGCTGACCCCGGGCTGGACCAACTACGACGCCCGGGTCGACTACCTCACCTACGACGTCACCGACCTGGTGAAAGCCGACCGGGCGCAGGTCACCCTCGGCGCGGTGCTCGGCAACGGCTGGTACAACAGCCGCGTCTCCGAGGGCAGCACGTACTACTCGGCCGACGGCAACCCGCTCGCCCTGAAGGCGAAACTGCTGATCCGCTACACCGACGGCACCACGCAGAGCGTCGTCACCGCCCCCGACGACGGCTGGCGGGCCACCGACACCGGCCCCTGGCGCGCCGACGACATCTACGACGGCCAGACCTACGACGCCCGCCGGGAGCTGCCCGGCTGGGCGGCGGGCGGCTACGACACCGCCGGCTGGGCCGAGGTCGCCGAACACGACCTCGCCGCCCGGTTCCCGGACGCCCAAGTCGTCGCCCATCCCGGCGCATCGGCCCGCATCGTGCCCGAGTGGGACCTGCGCCCGCGCTCCGTCACGGTCCACACCGGCGTCACCGGCCAGGAGGGCAGCCCCAACGGCAGGGGCCGCGTCGTCGCCGACCCCGAGCGCACCGTCACCGATCCCGACCGCGCCGCCCGCGCGCAGGTCGTCCTGCGGCCCGGCGAGACCGCGGTCCTCGACCTCGGCCAGAACATGGTCGGCGTCCCCCGCTACAGCCTGCGCGGCCCGTCCGGCGCCCAGGTCGTCCTCACCTTCGGCGAGATGCTCAACGACTCCAGCGCGGGCGCCGACGGCCCCGAGGGCTCCGTCTACCGGGCCAACCTGCGCTCCGCCAAGGCGACCAGCACCTATGTCCTCAAGGGCGACCCGAAGGGCGAGACGCACCAGGACTCCCTCACCTTCTACGGCTTCCGCTACGTCTCCGTCACCACCACGGCCGAGGTCACGCTCACCGCGCTGACCGGCCGGGTCGCCACCTCCGCCGTCCACGACACCGGCACGGTCACCACCGACGACGCCAAGGTCAACCAGCTGATCGGCAACGTCCGGTGGGGACAGCGCGGCAACTACTTCTGGGTGCCCACCGACTGCCCGCAGCGCGACGAACGCCTCGGCTGGACCGGCGACACCCAGGTCTTCGCCGCCACCGGCCTCTACAACGCCGACGCGGTCACCTTCCTGAGCCACTTCCAGGACAACCTGATCGACTCCCAGCGGATCTACGGCGTCGACGGCGCCCAGTTCACCGCCGTCTCACCGGGCAACCGCTACAACGCCGCGGAACCGGTCAGCGGCTGGGCCGACTGCGGAGTGATCGTCCCGTGGACGGTGTGGCAGATGACCGGCGACCGCACCGTCGTCGACCGCAGCTGGGAGGCGATGACCCGCTACGTCGACTGGATCCGCGGCCGCAGCGCCGACGGCCACACCGGCCAGGGCGCCCTGTTCGCCGACTGGCTGGCCCCGCAGAGCACCGGCACCCAGCTCATGAGCGACGTCTACTACGGCTACAGCGTCCGCCTGATGGCCCACATGGCCCGCGCCACCGGCCGCGCCGGCGAGGCCGACACCTACGACCGGCTCTTCGCCGGTATCCGCCGCGCCTTCATGGCCACCTACCTGGACACGGCGGACGGCAAGGTCACCGTCCGCTCCAGCCGCGGCGGCAAACCGATCAACGGCCCCGACCCCGAGGACGACAGCCAGACCGCCCTGCTCTGGGTCCTCAAACTCGGCTTCTACGAGACCGAGGCACAGCGCCGGGCCCTCGTCGGCCTGCTCGCGGAGAACATCGGCAACGACGCCGCCTACAAGGACGCCCACCCCGGCAGCACCCGCGTCCAGTACGCCGAGAACACCCTCTCCGTCGGCTTCCTCGGCGTGAACGTCCTCGCCCCGGTCCTCACCGACGAGGGCCGCGCCGACCTGGCGTACGCGCTGCTCCACCAGAACGCCATGCCGTCCTGGCTGTACTCCGTCGACAACGGCGCCACCACCATCTGGGAGCGCTGGAACTCGTACTCGAGGGAGGACGGCTTCGGACCGGTCGAGATGAACTCCTTCAACCACTACTCCTACGGCGCCGTCATGGAGTGGATGTACGAGTCCATGGCCGGCATCGCCCGCGACCCGGACCACCCGGGCTTCCGGCACTTCCTGCTGCGCCCGCACCTCGACCCCACCGGCCGCATCAAGCACGTCACCGGCTCGCACCTGTCGCCGTACGGCGAGATCCGCAGCGAATGGACCGTACGGGGACGCACGGTCCACCACCGGGCCGCCGTCCCCGCCAACTCCACCGCCACCCTGCGCCTACCCACGGCCGACCCGGACGGCGTCCGCGCGGGCCGGACCCCGCTGGCCCGGGTCGACGGGGTGGAGTACCTCGGCGCCGAGGAGGGCACCGTCTCCTTCCGGCTGCCCTCCGGGCGCTACGAGGTGACGTTCCCGCTCGGCTGACCGCCCACCAGTACCACCTCCAGGGTGCGCGGACCGTGCACCCCCTCGACCCGGTCCAGCTCGATGTCGCTGGTCGCCGACGGACCGGAGATCCACGTCAGCGGACGGGCCGGGTCGAGGCGTTCGAGGGCCTGCGGGACGGAGGAGACCACCTGGCCGGGCACGCGCACGACGCAGATGTGGTGGTCGGGGACGAGGGTGATGCGCCGGCGCCCCTGGTCGGGCGAGCCGTCCAGCACGATCGTGCCGGTTTCGGCGACGGCGACCGCGCAGCCGGTGACCACGCTGTCCACCCGGTCGAGTTCCTGCGGGGTGCTCGCCGCCTCGTCCGGGACCGGGCTCGCCTCCGCTTCCGCCAGCCAGCCCGGATCCAGCGCGGGCGGCACCACCACGCTCCGCGAGCCGCGTGCCGACAGCAGACCGGCCAGCAGCGCGGGCAGCTCACCCTCCGCGCACCGGTGCACGATCGCCCGGTAGTCCGCGAGGTTCTCGGCGAGCAGCTCCACCGTCTGCCCGGTGGTCCGCCGCCCGTGCTCGCGCAGGTAGTCCCGTGCGACGGGCGCCTCGTCGGCCGGCGCGTCCGCGAGGGCGCGCCGCACCCGGCCCAGGATGCGTTCCCTGCTGCTCACTTCGCCTCGTCCCTTCCGCCGTGCGTGCGCTGCCACCAGTCCCGGAACGGCTCCGGGGGCACCGGCGGCAGGTCCCGGCTGCCGCTCCACCCCCGTCCGGGGCCCGGCAGGGTGCGCGGATGGAGACGGCGGCTGCGGGACGCCAGCCGCTGCCCGGTCCGCAGCGCCCCCGGACGGGTGAAGGCCCACCGCGCCGCCCGCATCGCGGCCCGTTCGGCGGCGTGGCCCTTCGCCGGTCTGAGCACGACCCGGTTGCCCTCCCGCACCGCGGGCCCGCCCTGCACCACCCGCTCCCGCAGATGCACCAGCACCTCGGGGATGTCGATGGCGACCGGGCACACCTCGTAGCAGGCACCGCACAGCGAGGACGCGTACGGCAGGGAGGCGTCGATCTCGCTGCCCGTGCCCCGCAGTTGGGGGCTGAGGATGGCGCCGATCGGGCCCGGGTAGACCGAGCCGTAGGCGTGGCCGCCGGCCCGCTCGTACACCGGGCACACGTTCAGGCAGGCCGAGCAGCGGATGCAGCGCAGCGCCTGGCGGCCGACCTCGTCGGCGAGGGTGTCGGTGCGGCCGTTGTCCAACAGGACCAGGTGGAAGGTGCGCGGGCCGTCCCCTTCCCCGGCGCGGCCGTCCCCGGCACCCGTCCACATGGAGGTGTACGGGTTCATGCGCTCGGCGGTCGAGGAGCGGGGGAGGGTCTGCAGGAAGACCTCCAGGTCCCGCCAGGTCGGCACGATCTTCTCGATGCCGACGACCGAGATCAGCGTCTCGGGCAGGGTCAGGCACATCCGTCCGTTGCCCTCGGACTCCACGACCACCAGCGTGCCGGTCTCGGCGACCATGAAGTTGGCGCCGGAGATGCCGACCTTGGCCCGCAGGAACTTCTCCCGCAGGTGCAGCCGTGCCGCCTCCGCGAGTTCGGCCGGCGTGTCGGTCAGGCCCTCGGGCGCGGGGCGGCCCCACTCGCTCATCTCGGAGCGGAAGATGTCCCGGATCTCGCCCCGGTTGCGATGGATGGCCGGCACCAGGATGTGCGAGGGCCGGTCCTTGCCCAACTGCACGATCAGCTCGGCCAGATCGGTCTCATAGGCGTGGATGCCCCGGGCCTCCAGCGCCTCGTTGAGGCCGATCTCCTGCGTCGCCATCGACTTGACCTTGACGACCTCTCTCTCACCGGTCTCCTCGACCAGCCGGGCGACGATCTCGTTGGCCTCGTCCGCGTCGGCGGCCCAGTGCACCGTCCCGCCCGCGGCCGTGACCGCCTCCTCCACCTGCACCAGATACCGGTCGAGATGGCGCAGGGTGTGGTCCTTGACGCGCTTCCCGGCCTCGCGCAGCTCCGCCCAGTCGTCCAGTTCCGCGACCGCGCGGGCCCGCTTGTCCCGGATGGTGTGCGTGGCGTGGCGCAGATTGCCGCGCAGCGTGGGGTCGCCCACGGCCTCCCGCGCCGCCTCGGGAAAGGCCGGCATCCCCAGATACGTCCCGCTCATACGGCCGCCGCCTCCTCCGTGCTCGCCAGGATCTCCGCGATGTGCACCGGGCGCATCCCCGTGCGCAGCCGCGTCATCGTCCCGCCGATGTGCATCAGACAGGAGTTGTCCGCGGCGCACAGCACGTCGGCGCCCGTCGACTCGGCGTTGCGCACCTTGTCCGCGCCCATCGCCGCCGACACGTCGGAGTTCTTCACGGCGAAGGTGCCGCCGAAGCCGCAGCACTCCTCGGCCCCCGGCAACTCCAGCAGTTCCAGGCCCTTCACCGCCTCCAGGAGCCGCCGGGGCCGGTCGCCCAGACCCAGGCTCCGCAGCCCGTGGCAGGTCGGGTGGTAGGTCACCGTGTGCGGGTAGTACGCCCCGACATCCGTCACCCCCAGCACGTCCACGAGGAACTCCGTCAGCTCGTACGTCTTCGGCACCACCGGCGCCAGCGTCGCTGCGAGCGTGTCCCCGCGCCCTTCCGCCCGCGCCCGCTCGCCCATGCGCGGATACAGCTCCCGCACCATCGCGCCGCACGAACCCGACGGCGTCACGACCGCGTCGTATTCCGCGAAGACGTCGGCGAAGCGCCGGGCCAGCGGCTCGGCCTCGTGCCGGTAACCGGTGTTGTAGTGCGCCTGCCCGCAACAGGTCTGCGCCATCGGGAAGTCGACGTCGACGCCCAGTCTGGTGAGCAGCCTCAGCACGGCACGGCCGGTGTCCGGATAGAGCGTGTCGTTGACGCAGGTCAGGAACAGGGCGACACGCATCGCGACTCCTCGTGTTCGATCATCGGATGAATGATGGGTGCAGGTTAGTCCGCACGGCGGCACCGGGGGAGCCCCGGCTCACCGGTCGGTGAGCCGGGCCTCGGCCGCCCGCCAGCGTGCCGTGCCACCGCGCGGCTCGTACCGGGTCGGCGACTGTGTGCGCGCCAGCAGCCGGCGTGTTCCGGCGAGATCGTCCACGAGGCCGTGGGCGCGCGCCTGCACGAGGACGTTGCCCAGGGCGGCGGCCTCCGCCGGCCCCGCCACCACGGGCAGCCCGCAGGCGTCGGCCGTCAGCTGGCACAGCAGCGCGTTGCGCGTGCCCCCGCCGACGACGTGCACGACGTCCACCGGGTGCCCGGCGAGCCGCTGGGCGTCCTCGACGGCCCTTCGGTGGGCCAGCGCCAGCGAGTCGAGGATGCAGCGGGTCACCTCGGCGGGCGACGCGGGCACCGGCTGTCCGGAGGCGCGGCACGCCTCGGCGATCCGCTCCGGCATCCGCCCCGGCGCCAGGAACGCCGGGTCGCCCGCGTCGACCACCGACCGCAGCGCGGGCACCCGTGCCGCCGCGCGCAGCAGTCCGCCCAGATCGGGCTCGCCCCACGCCCGTACGCACTCCTGGAGCAGCCACAGCCCCATGATGTTGCGCAGGTAGCGGACCGTGCCGTCCAGCCCCAGCTCATTGGTGAAGTTGGCGGCGCGGCTCTCCTCGGTCAGCACCGGAGCGGTCAACTCCAGACCCGCCAGCGACCAGGTGCCGGTGCAGATGTAGGCGAACCGCTCGTCCGCGGCCGGTACGGCGGCCACCGCGGACGCGGTGTCGTGCGAGCCGACCGCCGTCACCGGCACGGGCCCGGTGAGCCCCGTCTCCTCCAGCACCTCGGGCCGCAGCAGGCCCGCCGGGTCCCCCGGCCGCCGCAGCGGCGCGAACAGGCCGAGGTCGATGCCCGCCCGGTCCGCCACCTCCCGCGACCAGTCCCGGGTGCGGGGGTCGATCAGCTGGGTGGTGGAGGCGTTGGTCAGCTCCGTGCCCTGCTCCCCGGTCAGCCAGTACGTCAGCAGGTCCGGCACCAGCAACAGCCGCCGGGCGGCCGCGAACCGGGCCGTGCCGCGGGCGGCGACCAGCTGGTACAGGGTGTTGAAGGGGGCGTACTGCAACCCGGTCGCCGCGTACAGCTCCCGGGCGGGCAGCGTCTGCCACACCCGCCGCGCGACGCCCTCGGTGCGGGGGTCGCGGTAGTGCACCGGGTTGCCGAGAAGCGCCCCGTCCGCGTCGAGCAGGCCGTGGTCGACGGCCCAGCTGTCGACGCCCACCGAGTCCACCGGCCCCGCCGCCCGCAGGCCGTCCAGCACGCCCGCGTACAGCCCCAGGATGTCCCAGTGCAGGCCTTCGGGCGTGCGGACCGGACGGTTGGGGAAGCGGTGCGCCTCGGTCAGCTCCAGCCGGTCGGGGCCGACGCGGCCGACCATGACGCGCCCGCTGGACGCGCCGAGGTCGACCGCGGCGTACGCCTTCGTGCCGGCGTCGCTCGCACCGCTCATCGCAGGAACGCGGCGGCCACGCCGGCGTCCACCGGGACGTGCAGGCCGGTGGTGTGGGTCAGGTCGCCGCCGGTCAGCGCGAACACGGCGTTCGCGACATGCTCGGGCAGCACCTCGCGCTTGAGCAGTGTGCGCTGCGCGTAGAACTCGCCCAGCTTCTCCTCCGGCACCCCGTACACGGCCGCCCGCTGGGCGCCCCAGCCGCCCGCGAAGATCCCCGAACCGCGCACCACACCGTCCGGGTTGACGCCGTTGACCCGGATGCCGTGCTCGCCCAGCTCGGCGGCGAGCAGCCGCACCTGGTGGGCCTGGTCGGCCTTGGTGGCGGAGTAGGCGATGTTGTTCGGGCCGGCGAAGACCGCGTTCTTCGAGGCGATGTAGACGATGTCGCCGCCGAGTCCCTGCGCGGTCATCACCCGTGCCGCCTGGCGCGAGACCAGGAAGGAGCCGCGGGCCATGATGTCGTGCTGGAGGTCCCAGTCCTTGGCGGAGGTCTCCAGCAGCGGCTTGGAGATGGAGATCCCCGCGTTGTTGACCACCAGGTCGACGCCGCCGAAAGCGAGCACCGCGGCCCTGAAGGCGTCGGCGATCTGCTCCTCGGAGGTGACGTCGACGGTCACCGCGACGGCCCGGTCCGCCCCGCCCAGCTCCTCGGCCACCTCCGCCGCGTTCCCCGCGTTCAGGTCGGCCACCACCACGCAGGCACCCTCGTCTGCCAGCCGTCGCGCGATCGCCTTCCCGATCCCGCTGCCCGCGCCGGTGACCAGCGCGACCCGCGTCGCCAGCGGCTTGGGCCTCGGCATCCGCTGGAGCTTGGCCTCCTCCAGCGCCCAGTACTCGATGCGGAACTTCTCCGACTCCTCGATCGGCGCGTACGCCGACACGGCCTCCGCGCCGCGCATCACGTTGATCGCGTTGACGTAGAACTCGCCGGCCACCCGGGCGGTCTGCTTGTCCTTGCCGAAGCTGAACATGCCCACGCCCGGCACCAGAACGATCGCCGGGTCGGCGCCGCGCATCGCGGGCGAACCGGGTTCGGCGTGCCGGTGGTAGTAGGCGGCGTACTCCTCGCGGTAGGCGGCGTGCAGCTCCCTCAGCCGCGCCACCGTCTCGTCCAGCGGGGCGTTCGGGGGGAGGTCCAGGACCAGCGGGCGGACCTTGGTGCGCAGGAAGTGGTCGGGGCAGGAGGTGCCGAGGGCGGCGAGTCGCGGGTGTTCGGCGCGCGCGAGGAAGTCCAGCACCACGTCCGCGTCGGTGAAGTGCCCGACCTGCGGCCGGTCCCGGGAGGCGAGGGAGCGCACGTACGGCGCCAGCGCCGCCGCCCGCTCCCGCCGGTCGCCCTCGGCCAACGCCTCGTAGCCCTCGATCACCGGCCCGAACGGCTCGGCCTTCCCGCGCTCCTCGAGGAACCGCTCCGCGGTGCGGATGATGTGCAGCGAATTGCGCTCGCACTCCTCGGAGGTGTCGCCCCAGGCGGTGATGCCGTGCCCGCCGAGCACGCACCCGATCGCTCCCGGATTCGCCTCCTTGACCGCCGCGATGTCCAGCCCCAGCTGGAATCCGGGCCGCCGCCACGGCACCCACACCACGGTGTCGCCGAAGCACTCGGCGGTCAGCTTCTCGCCGTCGGCCGCGCAGGCGAGCGCGATCCCGGAGTCGGGGTGGAGGTGGTCCACGTGCGCGGCCTCGACGAGCCCGTGCATCGCCGTGTCGATGGAGGGCGCCGCGCCACCCTTGCCGTGCAGGCAGTAGTCGAAGGCGGCGACCATCTCGTCCTCACGCCCGACGCCCGGGTAGACCTCCTTGAGCGCCCGCATCCGGTCCAGCCGCAACACCGCGAGACCCCCCTCGGTGAGCGTCCCGAGATCCCCACCGGACCCCTTGACCCACATCAGCTCGACCTCACCCCCCGTGACGGGATCGGTCCCGCTGCCCTTCGCGGAGGCGTTGCCCCCCGCGTAGTTGGTGTTCCGCGGATCGGCACCGAGCCGATGCGAACGAGCGAGGAGCGCGGCGGCTTCGGGGTGGACAGCCATGTCTTCCAGTCCTTTGCAAACGAGGGATGTGGAGCGCCCCTGTCTGGGGGCGCGGGGAACTGCGCGACCAGCCACAACCGACCCGCAGCCCGCGAACAACAACAACCCGGCAGACGCCTACGCCCCCCACCCGGCCTGCTGCCCACCCACCCGCTCGGCGACGACCTTCTCGCCCCACCCGGACGACCGGTAGGCATGGAGGGGCTCGGGGTCCAACCCCATCTCCCCCCGCACCTCACGAAGCAGCGGACGTACGTCCGTGTTGTACGCGTCCATCAACACCGCGTTGGCCTCCAGCACATCCCCGTCGGCCTGCGCAGCAGCCAGCGCCGCCCCGTCGACCAGCAGCGCCTTCGCCGTGGCCTCCTGCACGTTCGTCACCGACCGGATGATCGCCGGAATCTTCGCCTCGATGTTGTGGCACTGGTCGAGCATGAACGCCACGTCCGACGAGAACCCGCCCCCACGCACCACCTCGTACATGATCCGGAACAGCTGGAACGGATCGGCCGCGCCCACCATCAGGTCGTCGTCCGCGTAGAAGCGCGAGTTGAAGTCGAACCCGCCGAGCTTGCCCTCCCGCAGCAGTGTCGCCACGATGAACTCGATGTTCGTGCCCGGCGCGTGGTGCCCCGTGTCGACCACGACCTGCGCCTTCTCGCCCAGCTTCAGGCAGTGCGCGTACGCCGTGCCCCAGTCCGGCACGTCCGTCGTGTAGAACGCCGGCTCGAAGAGCTTGTACTCCAGCAGCATCCGCTGCCCGTCGCCGAGCCGCTCGTACACCTCGGCCAGGCCCTCGGCGAGCCGGTCCTGCCGGGACCGGATGTCGTCCTGCCCCGGATAGTTCGTGCCGTCGGCGAACCACAGCTTCAGGTCCCGGGACCCGGTGGCGTCCATGATGTCGACGCACTCCAGCAGGTGGTCGACGGCCTTCCTGCGCACCGCCGCGTCGGGGTGGCAGATGCTGCCCAGCTTGTAGTCGTCGTCCTGGAAGGTGTTCGAGTTGATGGCGCCGACCCGTACCCCGCGGTCCTCGGCGTGCCTGGCCAGCGCGGAGTAGTCCTCGACCCGGTCCCACGGGATGTGCAGGGCCACGGTCGGGGCGACGCCGGTGAACTCGTGCACCTTGGCCGCGTCGTCCAGTTTCTCGAACGGGTCGCGCGGGACACCGGGCTGGGCGAACACCTTGAACCGGGTGCCGGAGTTCCCGTACGCCCACGACGGCGTCTCGACGGCCTGGGTCTTGAGCGCTGCCTTCACCGCGGCTGGTTCGGTCACTTCGGGGCTCCTGTGACGTCGGGTCGTGGCCCGCTGTGCGCACGACCAACTGTGAAACGATTCAGAACGCGAAGCTATGAGCCGCATGAAGGGGTGTCAACCCTTCCGGTCGACCCCGCCGTCCGTGACTCGCTCGTGACCTTCGGCTATCGCAAGTTTTTCGACCCGGAACCATTGACGTGCCATGGCCTCGCTGCCTAACGTCCCCGGCAACCGAGTTGAAACCTTTCACGACGCCGTGAGGGCCGTCCCGCCGGCGTCGTCGAGGAGCCCCCAATGACCCACCCGTCCGACACGGGTACGGCCCCGGTTCTGGCGCTCAGGGACGTCTCCAAGTCCTTCGGCGCGGTCCGCGCGCTGCGGGACGTCTCCCTGGAACTGTTCCCCGGCGAGGTGCACGCCCTCGCCGGCGAGAACGGTGCCGGAAAGTCGACCCTCATCAAGACGCTCGCGGGAGTGCACCGGCCGGACGCCGGGCAGGTGCTGCTCGACGGCGCGCCGGTCGTCTTCCACGGTCCCGGCGACGCCCGCGACGCCGGCATCGCCGTGATCTACCAGGAGCCCACCCTCTTCCCCGACCTGTCGATCGCCGAGAACATCTTCATGGGCCGGCAGCCCAAGCGCGCCCTCGGCCGCATCGACCACCGGGCGACCCACGACGCCACCGCGGACCTGATGCGGCGCCTCGGCGTCGAGCTGGACCCCGACCGCCCCGCGCGCGGCCTGTCCATCGCGGACCAGCAGATCGTGGAGATCGCCAAGGCCCTCTCGTTCGACGCCCGCGTCCTGATCATGGACGAGCCGACCGCCGCTCTCACCGGCAGCGAGGTCGCCCGGCTCTTCGGCGTCGTACGCAGTCTGCGCGAGCAGGGCGCCGCCGTGCTGTTCATCTCCCACCGCCTGGAGGAGATCTTCCGCATCTGCGCCCGCGTCACCACGCTGCGCGACGGCGCCTGGATCTCCAGCGAGCCGCTGGACGGCATGACCGAGGACGACCTGGTGCGCCGCATGGTCGGCCGCGACCTCGACGAGCTGTACCCGAAGCAGGAGGTCCGGGCCGGCGAAGTCGCCCTCAGCGTGCGCCGGCTGACCCGCGAGGGGGTGTTCACCGACGTCTCCTTCGAGGTGCGCCGCGGTGAGATCGTCGCCCTCGCTGGACTGGTCGGCGCCGGGCGCACCGAGGTCGCCCGCTCCGTCTTCGGCGTCGACCGCTGGGACGCCGGGACGGTGGAGGTCGACGGCAGGCCGCTGGTCAACGGCGCCCCGTCCACCGCGATGGCCGCCGGCCTCGCCCTCGTCCCGGAGGACCGGCGCGCCCAGGGCCTGGTGATGGGCATGTCCATCGAGCGCAACATCGGCCTCACCGGGCTCCGTACGACGGTGCGGGGCGGGTTCATGGACCGCGGCGCCGAGCGCAGCCGCTCCCTCGACTGGGCCGTCAGACTCCAGGTCAAGTACGCCCGCATCGCCGACACCGTCTCGACCCTCTCCGGCGGGAACCAGCAGAAGGTCGTCCTCGCCAAGTGGCTGGCCACCGGACCCAAGGTGCTGATCGTCGACGAGCCGACCCGCGGCATCGACGTCGGCACCAAGGCCGAGGTGCACCGGCTGCTGAGCGAACTGGCCGCCGACGGCGTGGCCGTACTGATGATCTCCTCCGACCTGCCCGAGGTCCTCGGCATGGCCGACCGCGTCCTCGTGATGCACGAGGGGCGGCTGACCGCCGAGATACCCCGCACCGACGCCACCGAGGAGACCGTGATGGCCGCAGCCACGGGGAGGGCAGCCGCATGACGGTGACCGCACCCGACCCGAGCCCGGTGGCCGACATCCCCAAGGCCGGCGCCACCCGGCTGGTCGACCGCATCTTCAAGATGCGCGAACTGGCGATCCTGCTGGTCTTCCTGGTGATGATCGGCGTCACCCAGGCCGGGAACAGCGAGTTCCTGTCCGAACAGGGCATCAAGGACCTGCTGCTCAACGCGACCATCCTGGTGCTGGTCGCCACCGGCCAGTCGCTGGTCGTCATCACCCGCAACGTCGACCTGTCGGTCGGCTCCACCCTCGGCATCAGCGCCTTCACCGCCGGCACGTACCTCCAGGGCGGCGGCAACCCGTTCGTCGCCGTGGTCCTCGCGGTCCTGATGGGCGTCGGCTTCGGCCTCCTCAACGGCCTGCTCGTCAGCCTCGGCCAGGTCCCGGCGCTGGTCGTCACCCTCGGCACCCTCTACATCATCCGCGGCATCGACTCCATCTGGGTCGGCTCCCGCCAGATCACCGCGGCCGACCTGCCCGGCGGCTTCGTCGACTTCGGCTCCGGGGGCGTCTGGGCCGTGCCGTGGCTGGCGCTGATCGCGCTCGCCGTGCTGGTCGCCACGGCGTACTACCTCAAGCACTTCGGCGGCGGACGCGAGCTGTACGCGCTCGGCTCCGACCCGGAGGCCGCCCGGCTGGCCGGCATCCCCGTGCGCAAGCGGATCCTCGCCGTGTACACCTTCTGCGGTGCCCTCGCCGGACTCGCCGGCGCCCTCTACCTGGCCCGCTTCGGAAACGTCGACTCCGGTACAGGCAACGGCTACGAACTGACCGTCGTCAGCGCGGTGGTGGTCGGCGGTGTCGTCTTCACCGGCGGCTCCGGCAGCGTCTACGGCGCGGCCCTCGGCGCGCTGCTGCTGACCTCGGTCAACAGCGTGCTGCCCGCGCTCGGGGTCAGCTCCGTGTGGGTGCTGGCCATCAACGGCATCCTGCTCATCCTCGCCATCGCCGTCGACCGGATCGTCGCGCTGCGGGTGGCCAACGCCCTGAAGAAGAGGAACGCACGCCATGGCTGACAGCTCAATCGCGCGAGCGATCCGCCGGTCCGCCTCTCCGAGGTGGGACGGGGCCGTGGGTGCCCTGCTCATCGTGGTCCTGCTGTTCTCCTTCGGCTTCGTCGACGGCTTCGGCAACGCCCTCAACCTGTCCTTCCTGATCGGTAACACCCTGCCGATCGCGCTCATCGCCCTGCCGATGACCCTGCTGGTCGTCTCCGGCGAGATCGACCTGTCGGTCGCCTCGACCGCCGGTCTGTCCGGCGCGGTGATGGGCGCCCTGTGGAACCAGGGCATGACCATCGAGGCGATCATCCCGATCTGCCTGCTGCTCGGCGTCGTCTGCGGCCTGGTCAACGGGCTGCTGGTCACCCGGCTCGGCCTGCCTTCCCTCGCCGTGACGATCGGCACCCTGGCGGCCTACCGGGGCATCGCGCAGATCGTGCTCGGCTCCGACGCGGTCACCGACTTCCCCTCGCAGTACCTGGACTTCGCGGCCGGCCGGATCGGCGACACGTTCATCCCGTACGCCTTCCTGCCGTTCCTCGTGCTGCTGGCCATCGCCGTGGTCGCCCTGCACGCCATGCCGTTCGGCCGGGCGCTGTTCGCGGTCGGCGCCAGCGAGGAGGCCGCCCGGTTCGCCGGGATCCGGGTCCGGCGGCAGAAGCTGATCCTCTTCACGCTGACCGGTCTGATGTCGGCGCTGACCGGGGTCTTCTGGGCACTGCACTACGCCAGTGCGCGGTACGACAACGCCATGGGGCTCGAACTGTCCGTCGTCGCCGCCGTGTTGCTGGGCGGCATCGACTTCGACGGCGGGAAGGGCACGCTGGGCGGCGCGATCGCCGGGGTGTTCCTGCTCGGGGCGTTGCAGAACGTGATGAGTCTTCAAGATGTCTCCGCGCAGTCGCAGATCGTCGTGACCGGTGTGCTGCTCGTGTTGTCCGTGCTGGGGCCCCGGGTCGCTCGGCAGGTCTCGGCCGCGAGGGCGCAGAGGCTGACCTCCTAGCGATGCACGACGGCTGCGGGCCGCATGTGGCTGGTCGCGGCCACGCGGCGGAGCCGCATATCGAAACAGTCCCGCGCCCCTGACGGGGCGCGCTCCGCTCACCCTCCGTCAGAAGGAACCCACCATGCGCAAGTCCTCCCTCCGCCGTAGCTGCGTAGTCCTCGCCGCCGTCACCTCTCTCAGCCTCGCCGCCACCGCCTGCGGCGGCACCACCAAGGAGGACGTGAAGAACGAGGGCGGCGAGGCCGCCACCGCGGGCAAGGCCGATCCGAACGCCGAGACGAAGAAGGGGCTGACCGTCGGCTTCCTGCCCAAGCAGGTCAACAACCCCTACTTCACCGTCGCCGACAAGGGCGGCGAGAAGGCGCTGAAGGAACTCGGCTCCAGCTACAAGGAGGTCGGCACCTCCAGCGGCACCGACACCGCCGGCCAGGTCTCCTACGTCAACACGCTCACCCAGCAGCAGGTCGACGCCATGGCCGTCTCCGCGCAGGACCCGGGCGCCCTGTGCACCGCGCTCAAGCAGGCCATGAAGAACGACATCAAGGTCGTCACCTACGATTCGGACACCAACCCCGAGTGCCGCAACGCCTTCATCTCCCAGGCGTCCGCCGACGACCTCGGCCGCACCCAGGTGCAGCTGCTCGCCGAGCAGATCGGCAACAAGGGCGAGATCGCGATCCTCTCCGCCGCGCAGACCGCGACGAACCAGAACGCCTGGATCGAGATCATGAAGGACGAGCTGAAGGACCCGAAGTACAAGGACATCAAGCTGGTCAAGGTCGCCTACGGTGACGACGACGCGCAGAAGTCCTTCCAGCAGACCCAGGGCCTGCTCCAGGAGCACCCCGACCTGAAGGGGATCATCTCCCCGACCACCGTCGGCATCAAGGCCGCCGCCCAGTACCTGTCCGGCTCCAAGTACAAGGGCAAGGTCAAGCTGACCGGCCTCGGCACGCCCAACGACATGCGCAAGTACGTCAAGAACGGCACCGTCGAGGCGTTCGAACTGTGGGACCCGGCCAAGCTCGGTGAACTGGCCGCGCACACCGCCGTCGCCCTGTCCTCCGGGCAGATCACCGGCAAGGAGGGCGAGACCTTCAAGGCCGGCGCCATGGGCGAGTACACCATCGGCGCGGACGGCGTGATCAACCTCGGCAAGCCGACCGTCTTCACCGCCGAGAACGTCGACCGGTTCAACTTCTAGCCTCCACCTCGCGTACGGGAGCGGTACTTCATGCGACGCGTCTGTTTCCTGCTCAAGGTCCGCCGGGACCGCATCGCGGAGTACCGCGAACGCCACGCAGCCGTGTGGCCGGAGATGTGCGAGGCGCTCTCCGCCACCGGCTGGCACAACTACTCGCTCTTCCTGCGCGACGACGGCCTGCTTGTCGGCTACCTGGAGACCGAGGACTTCGCCGCCGCCCGGGCCGGCATGGAGGCCACCGAGGTGAACGCCCGCTGGCAGGCGGAGATGGGGCCGCTCTTCGAGTCCCTGGACGGGACGCGTCCCGACGAGGCCATGCAGCCCCTGACCGAGGTGTTCCACCTCGCCTGAGGAGACTCTTCCCGGGGCGGCGCAGGTAGTGTGAAGGCCCTGCGGCCGCCCACCCGTACCCGGCCCGACCTCGGAGGTCCCTGCCCGATGGCCCATTCCGTGGGTATCAAGGACGTCGCCCGCGCCGCCGGAGTTTCCGTGGGCACGGTCTCCAACGTCATCAACCGGCCCGACACCGTCGCGACCGAGACCCGCGCGCGGGTGCTGTCCGCGATCGACCGGCTCGGCTACGTCCGCAGCGAGTCCGCCCGCCAGCTGCGCGCGGGCCGCAGCCGGATCATGGGGCTGCTCGTCCTCGACATGGGCAACCCCTTCTTCGTCGACGTCGCGCGCGGCGC